>CAZYQJ010000902.1:0-2166 GCA_964649925.1 uncultured Litorilinea sp. | reverse complement strand
CGCGTGGACACGGCCATCGCACTGTACCAGGCGGACAAGGTGGACAAATTGTTGGTCAGCGGCGACAATCGCTTTGTGGACTACAACGAGCCGGGCGCGATGATGGCCTATGCCATCAATCAGGGGGTTCCGGCTGAGGCCATTCAGCCCGACTATGGCGGGCGGCGCACCTATGACACCTGTTACCGCGCCGCAGCCGTCTTCCAGGTGCAGGATGCCATCCTGGTGACGCAGGAGTTTCATCTGCCGCGCGCCCTGCTGCTGTGTGATAACCTGGGGCTGGACGTGGTGGGCGTGCGCGCCGACCAGCGCACCTATGACCCGCGCTCGATTGCCTGGTCTGAGAGCCGTGAGGTCGCGGCGCTGCTGGCCGCGCTGGTGGACTTGGTGCGCCGCACGCCGCCGCCCGTGCTGGGCGAACCGATCCCGTTGGATTAGGCGGCGTATCGCCAGGCGATGTGTTGCCCGCGCGGGAGCATAGACTAGAGAGGCAGCCATGGAAACACAGCAGGTTTCAGACAACCCCAAGACCTTGCGTCTGGTCTTTATGGGCACACCCGATTTTGCCGTGCCCACGCTTCAGGCGCTGCATACGCACGGCGAGACGCATGGATGGACGTTGGTCGCGGCGGTGACCCAGCCCGACCGGCCCGCGGGGCGCGGCAAGCGGCTTACCCCGTCGCCGGTCAAACAGCAGGCGTTGGCCTATGATTTGCCGGTGCTGCAACCGGCCAGCCTGCGCAAAGACCCTGGGGCTGTCGACGCACTGGCCGCGCTGATGCCCGACCTGTTGGTCGTGGCGGCCTATGGGTTGATCCTGCCCCCGCGCGTGCTGGAACTGCCTTCCTATGGGTGTATCAACGTCCACGCCAGCCTGCTGCCCGCCTATCGGGGGGCCTCGCCGATCACCGCGGCCCTGCTCGACGGGCTGGAAGAGACCGGCGTCTCTATCATGCTGATGGACGAAGGCATGGACACCGGGCCGGTGATCGCGCAGGCGCGCCAGCGCATCCGCCCGGACGATACGACGGCCACCCTCTCGCAGCGGCTAGCGATCCAGGGGGCGAGCCTGCTGGTGGATGTGCTGCCGCGCTGGCTGGCGGGTGACCTGGCACCCAAGCCGCAGAGCAGCCTGCCCGGTACACCGTCCACCTGCCGTCTGGTTCGAAAAGATCAGGGGGAGATCGATTGGCGTGCGCCTGCCGCTTACATCGAGCGCATGACACGCGCCTACACCCCCTGGCCCAGTGCCTACACCTATTGGCGCGGGCAGCCGTTCAAGATCTGGCAGGCCGACGTATGCGCTGGAAGCGCGCCCGCCGGTCAGGTGGTCGAGGCCGCCGAAGGGGTGGCCGTGGGGACAGGTGACGGGCTGCTGCTGCTACGCACTGTCCAACCTGCAGGCAAGCGCGCCATGGATATCCGCAGTTTTCTCAACGGCGCGCCCGATTTTGTCGGCAGCCGGTTGGGGGGATAGGGGCAATTCCTGCCCCCAAAATTAGAGTTGCGCGGTCGGATCAGGCTGTGATATACTTTGGTTAGTTCGCCCCTAGACGAGGTTCACACGGCAAGAAAAAAATCTCAAACGTTCCTACCTTTCTTGTTCCTCCAGAGGAGAAAAAACTAAATGGCTAGTGTAACGTACGACCATGTGTACAAGCGGTTTGGCGACGTCGTAGCAGTCAACGATCTCAACATCCATATTGAGGATAAGGAGTTCCTGGTCTTCGTCGGGCCATCTGGCTGTGGCAAGACGACCAGCCTGCGTCTTTTGGCGGGGTTGGAAGAGATCAGCGACGGAAACATTATGATTGGGGATCGGGTTGTCAACGACGTGCCGCCGAAGGACCGCGACATCGCCATGGTGTTCCAGAGCTATGCGCTCTACCCGCACATGAGCGTCTATGACAACATGGCGTTCGGCCTCAAACTCCGCAAGACCCCTAAGTCCGAGATTGACCGCCGCGTGAAGGAAGCTGCTGACATCCTGGACATCGGTCACCTGCTGGACCGCAAGCCGAAGCAGCTTTCCGGTGGTCAGCGCCAGCGCGTCGCCGTCGGTCGTGCCATCGTGCGCGAACCTGCGGTCTTCCTCTTTGACGAGCCGCTTTCCAACCTGGATGCCAAGTTGCGTGTGCAAACGCGTTCGCAGTTGACCCGTCTGCA
>CAZYQJ010000901.1:0-2170 GCA_964649925.1 uncultured Litorilinea sp. | reverse complement strand
CTACACTCTTTCCGAAATGAATTAAAACAACGTTTCGGAGACAACCGTGTCGACCACAGCTCCCCAGCTTCTCAATTATGTCGGCGGTGAATTTCTTGCCACCGAACAGACTTTCCCCAATATCTCACCCATTGATGGCCGTTTGCTGAGTCAGGTCTGTGAAGCCGACGAAGCCTTAGTGGGGCGCGCCGTTAGTGCCGCCAAAGCCGCCCAAACCGGCCCTTGGGGCCGCACCAGTGCCAGTGAACGAGCCGATGTGCTGATGCGCATCGCCGCGGGTATCGAGAGCCGTTTTGATGAATTTGTGGCCGCTGAAGTGGCCGACACCGGTCGCCCGGTAGAGCAGGCCCGTCGTCTGGATATCGCGCGTGGAGTGCACAACTTCCGTACCTTTGCCGAGCTTATCCGCCAGTCTGGCGGCGACTACTTCGAGATGCGTGCTCCCGACGGCAGCGATGTTTTCAGCTACTCGGTGCGTAAACCCCACGGTGTGGTTGCGATTATCTCCCCCTGGAACCTACCGATGCTGTTGCTCACCTGGAAGGTGGCACCCGCACTGGCTTGCGGTAACTCGGTAGTGGTTAAGCCCTCTGAAGAGTCTCCCTCCACAGCTACTCTATTGGCCGAAGTGATTCATGAAGCGGGGCTGCCTGAAGGCGTATTCAACCTGATCCACGGCTTCGGTCCAGGCTCTGCCGGTGAGTTTTTGACCAAACATCCTGACGTAGACGCTATCACCTTTACCGGTGAATCTCGCACCGGCAGTGAAATCATGAAGGTGGCCGCTGAGGGTGTTCGTGACGTTTCCTTCGAATTGGGCGGCAAGAATGCCGCCGTGGTCTTCGCTGACTGCGACTTTGAGGCGGCGGTGGCTGGCGTGGCCCGCTCCAGTTTCACCAATGCCGGTCAGGTGTGCCTCTGCTCCGAGCGAGTCTATGTAGAGCGTCCTATTTTTGAGCGTTTCGTGGCCGCTCTCAAGGAGAAAGCCGAAGGGCTCAAAATCGGCTATCCGGACGAGCCCGGTGTTGATATGGGGTCAATGATCTCTCGCCAGCATCGCGAGAAGGTACTCAGCTACTTTGAATTAGCTCGGGAAGAGGGCGCCACTGTGGTGACTGGTGGCGAAGTGCCAACGTTTGGCGATGCTCGCGATCAGGGGGCTTATGTACGACCAACTATCTGGACCGGCCTATCAGACGATGCTCGTTGTGTCCAGGAGGAGGTCTTTGGCCCTGTCTGCCATATCGCCCCCTTCGACCGTGAGGATGAGGTGATAGAGCGGGTCAACAATACCATTTATGGCCTGGCAACCGCCCTCTGGACCCAGGATCTGGGCCGTGCCCACCGAGTTTCCCGCCAGTTCCATGTAGGCATGGTGTGGATCAATACCTGGTTCCTGCGCGACTTGCGCACGCCCTTCGGAGGAGCGCGGCTTTCTGGCCTTGGCCGCGAGGGCGGCCGCCATTCCCTCGATTTTTATTCCGAACTGACCACCATCTGCGTTAACCCGTGAGCGAGGAGATTGCTATGCATACTGCCCTGATCGAGGCCGCAGAGTGCCTCAGCCAAGCCCAGGCGACGGGACAACCCTGTAAGCCGGTGCGTGAGCTGATTGCCCGTGCCCAGGTGGAGGAGAACGCCGCTGACCCGGTGGCCTTAGCCTATGCCGTACAGCAGCACAACACTCGCCTAGCCCGGAAGCAGGGGCGTCGCCAAGTGGGCTTTAAGGTAGGGCTTACTTCCCGCTCCGTGCAGCAGCAGTTAGGGGTTAATCAGCCTGATTTCGGAGTGCTTTTCGCCGATATGGCGGTGGGTGACGGTCAGCCTATCGCAGTGGATGCCGTGCTTCAGCCCAAAGTGGAAGCGGAGATTGCTCTGGTGCTGGCGCATGACTTGGATCACGAGCGCCATACCTTAGCGGATCTGATTCGGGCTACCGCCTTCGCTTTACCTGCCATTGAGGTGGTGGGGAGTCGCATTGCTAACTGGGATATCCGCCTTGAGGACACCATCGCCGACAACGCCTCATCGGGCTGTTTTGTACTCGGCAGCCGTCCAGTGACGCTGGAAGCCCTCGACTTAGTGCGTTGCGGTATGAAGATGACCTTGCGCGGTGAGCCAGTGTCAGTGGGTGCGGGTGCTGCCTGTCTCGACAATCCCTTGAATGCCG
>CAZYQJ010000900.1:0-2181 GCA_964649925.1 uncultured Litorilinea sp. | reverse complement strand
AAGCTGGCATTGGCCGCGGGCAGCTATGACGAACCGGGGGTCGCCGTCGCCTTTGACAACTTCGCCGTTTGGCTGCTGGGCGGCGACAGCGGCGGGCCGCGCAGCAACCGGCCCGTCCGCGTGCCTGCCATTCCCGACGCCCTCCCCACGCCGCAGCCGGACACGGAGGATGAACCCGCTCCCCCCGAACCCAGCCCCACACCGCAGCCCAAAGAGACCAGCCCCGATGACTACATCGCGGCCCTGCGCGCCGCAATCCCCCTCTTTACAGACGACTTCAGCCAGGAGTCCGCAGACTGGGTAGCCAACCGGTTTGACGGCATGGACTACGCCATTGCCGATGGCGAGCTGCAGATCGGGGTCGAGATCCCGAACTCACTGGGGTGGTCGATCTTGGACCAGCGGCAGCGAGACTTTTATCTGGAAGTAGACACGACCTATCTGGGCGACCCCGCGATCGAAGAACACGGGGTCTTGTTCCGCTATGTAGACCCGCAGAACTTTTACTTCTTTGCCGTGAGCGCCACCGGCAGGTATAGCCTGTGGCGGCTCCATCAGAACGAATGGCAGCCGCTTGAGGATTGGACGCTGACCGATGCGCTGGACCTCACGCCAGGGGCGACCAACCGGCTGGGGCTGCTGGTCGAAGGCGAGCAGGTTACCCTGTGGATCAATGACCAGCGGGTAGTAGAGACTGGCGACGACACCTTCCCCGCCGGGGCGGTGGGGCTGGCGGTGGGCACCTTTGACGAGGTGGGAGCGCGCGCCGCCTTTGACAACGTCACCATCTGGGGGGTCGAGGCCACCGCCGCCAGCACCAGGGCAGGCTGACCCGAGTCGGCCTCACGCATCCAGGCGAATTCAGGCGGGTAGATGGGGAAGGCCGGAATGAAGGTCAGCGGCACCTGCGCGTCTGCATCTACTGTAATGCGCTCCAACTTGCCGCCAAAGCCGAGGATATCGGTCTCTTCAAAGCCTGCCAGCGCCGCAGGGCGTGCGCCTTCTACGGCAGGTTCATCCCCCGTAAGCGGCCCATCTACCTGGCTGCGCAGGGCAGGATGCAGGCGCAGATAGGTGTGATGGGTGAAGGTCTCCCAACTACGCTCGATTGCGCCGCCGCCGGTTTCGCCTGCCCCGGCGCTACGGGCGCCGAAGAGATCGGCCAGGGCAAAGTCTGTGCGCCGCTCGCCCCACTCGCTGTAGAGGCTGGTTTCCCCGGTCGCCACCAGCCCGCCGCCCGCCGCGACAAACTGCCGCACCGCTGCCACCTGGTTGTCGGACAAGGCAGCGACGTTGGGCAGCACCAGCACCGCCAGGTTGCTTGCCTCGCGGCCGATGTGGTCTGCGTGGACCGGCACATAGGGGATGCGGGCGCGGATCAACGCCTGCATCACGCCGTGATAGGGGGCCATGACCCGATCCTCGCCCTCGTCACGGCCATAATAGTCCACGTTTTCCTGGCTCCACACGACCCCCACGGTGGCGATGGGCTGGCGGTGGATGAGGTATTCCTGGTTGGCCGCATACCACTGCATCACCGGCACGGCAGTGCGGTACTGGCGGCGATCCTCATGGTAGGCGCTGATGAAATGCCACCAAGGGTTGATCCCCCCGGCGAAGCCCGCCAGCATCCACATGCGCGCTTCGACTTCGGGTTTGGCACTGAGGCGGAAGGTCGGCGTGCCGCTCTGGTACTGCGACATGCTCTCCGGCATCAACGCATCCCAGCCCATCAGGCCGTGGCAGAGTTTGCCGGTGTCGCCATTTTGCTGAAAGCCTTGAGCGCCGCGGCGTTGGTGGTCCAGCATCAGGATCGGGCTGCGTTCACAGATCGCCTTGTGGTCGCGAAAGCGCAGCGCCTGGTGATGGATGTTGCCCGAATTCATGCCCAGCCACAGACAGTGCGGCCCGCCTGCCTCTTGCGTGACGCGGTTGTTGAGGTCCCACACTTCCAGCCGCCGGTCGTAGTTCCAGCGTATCCAGGTGCGATAGGCTGCACTGTCCCAGTCGGCATGCGTGGGCAAGTCCAGGCCGTGCTGTTCCTGAAAGGCGCGGCGGCAGTTGTCACAATAACAGATCTGATCGCGTCCCAGCCCGCTCCAACTGTTGTCGGTAAAGCCATCCGGGTGATAGCGTTCGATGATTTCGCGCAGGATGCCGGTGAGAAAGACGTCATAGTAG
>CAZYQJ010000899.1:0-2181 GCA_964649925.1 uncultured Litorilinea sp. | reverse complement strand
ACATGGACATGGGCGGTGAGGTGGTAGGGTTCGGGGTAATGGGCGGCCAGGGCGGCGTGGATATCAGCCAGTATCAGGATTTTTCATAGACGGCGTGGATCATCTCCTGCAGACGTTTGCGACTTTCGGCGGCGCTCTCCGGCTCGCGGAAAGGGTTCAGTTCAAGGACAAGACTCCCGGCAAACGCGGCTTGATGCAGCGCCCCTATGATGTCGATAAAGTCGATATATCCGTGTCCGACCCCCAGATGGTCGTCCGTCCCGTTATAGTCATGGGCATGGACGTGCACGATCTCAGGTCGGATCGCCCGGATCTGGTTGCCCAGTGACCCGTAGGCCTGGAAGGCGGCGCCGTCTTCAAAATGCATATGGCCGGTATCCAGCGTGATGCCAACCGCCGCCAGGTCAAGCCGGGCGACCAGCCGCATGAGTCGATCCGCCTCCACGCCGCCCATCGGTTCCACGCCGACGCGCACGCCATACTGTAGCCCCAGCGCATTGAGTTTCTCCAGGGCCTTGATCTCTTCTTCCTCGCGGATCGTCCGGTGGGGGTGTATGGTGATGACCGCCGCGCCGATCTCGGCGGCCAGGGCGAAGGTGGGTTCCATCTCAACAATATCACCACCCGGCCGCGCCTGCTGTACGCCGATCTCGTCGAAGGCCGAGTGAATGTCGACCTCCTGAAAACCCGCCACAGCTTGTTTCAGGGCGGCAATGTCGTCGCGCGAGGCCTGGTCGACATCAAACCCCTGCCACACATCTGGCTTGCCGGGGGCGGTCCAGAACTCCACCGCATCAAATGCATTTGCTTTGATCCATTCGATCTGTCGATAAAAGTCCAGGATCTGGTCAACACGCCAGACCATACAGCCGATCTTCACCAACGGGGTCCTTTCGTTGTGGCGGGGCTGGCCTCTAGCGGAAGTCGTCCACGAGAAAGCAAGCCACCTGATGGCCCGGTTCAACTTCTTCCAGCGGGGGGCGTGCCTGGCTGCAGCGGGGTTGGGCGTAAGGACAGCGGGGAGCGAAATGACAGCCCGGCGGCGGGTTGATGGGGCTGGGGACTTCCCCTTCCAACTGGATGGGCTGTACTCCCGTTTCTTCCCAGCGCTGCGTGGGCACTGCCGAGAGAAGCGAGCGGGTATATGGGTGCAGCGGGTTCTGATAAAGGGTCTCCGTGGGCGCGAGTTCCACGATCCGGCCCAGGTACATCACAGCCACCTGGTCACTGACATAACGCACCACACGCAGATCGTGCGAGATGAACAGATAGGTGAGACCCAACCTGCGCTGCAATTCCCGCATGAGGTTGATCACCTGGGCCTGGATGGACACATCCAGGGCGGAGACCGGCTCATCGGCCACCACCAATGTCGGTTCAGTCGACAGCGCGCGTGCCGTGCCGACCCGTTGCCGCTGCCCTCCGCTCAGTTCGTGCGGGTAGCGGTTTTCGTAGAACGGGTTTAAACCCACCAGACTCAAGAGTTCGGCGACCCGCTCACGCCGTGCCCGATCGTTTTTCAGGCCGGTGAGCAGCAGCGGCTCCCCGATTGTGTACCCGATAGATCGCCGCGGGTCGAGGGAGGCGTAGGGATCTTGGAAGATGATCTGTGCTTTGGGCCGCACTTGGCGCAGTTCACGCGTGCTCAGACGGCAGAGATCGCGCCCTTCAAAGATCACCTGGCCTGCGGTCGGCCGGTGTAGCTGTAACAGGCAGCGGGCGACGGTCGATTTGCCGCACCCCGATTCCCCAACGAGGCCCAGCGTCTGCCCACGACGAATATCAAAGCTCACATCGTCAACGGCCTTGATCGTAGCGCGCTTGGACCACGGCCAGATCCCGATCCGCGGTCCAGAGAAATACATCTTGAGGTTGCGCAGGCTGAGCACGATGTCCGGCTGCGGATTGGCAGGTTGCGCTTGTCTGACGGCATTGTTTCCGTTTGTCTCGACCATTTTTCAGCTTATCCGTTGGCATGCTCTAGATTCATGTGCCAGCACGCCGCCTCATGGCCCGGCCCCACCGGCTCGGCGATCGGGGTCTTTTGGCGGCAGACTTCGGTCTGATGGGCACAGCGCGGCCAAAATGGGCAGCCTGGGGGAAGGTCGACCAGGTCCGGGGGCAGCCCAGGGATGGTGCGCAGCGGTTGGTCTTTGTCCCGGGCGAGTTCCAGCGTAGAAC
>CAZYQJ010000898.1:0-2185 GCA_964649925.1 uncultured Litorilinea sp. | reverse complement strand
CGGTTTGCCAACCCCTATATCGCAGCGGCAGCGGGCTATATTGACAACGTGATCGAGCCGCATGAGACGCGCCCGCGGCTGATCAACGCGCTGGAAATGCTGCAAAACAAACAAGGCTCGCTGCCGCCCAAAAAGCATGGCAACATCCCGTTGTAGCGAGTTCCCTTTCTCGCCTCAGATCACCCAATCGCATCAAGGCAAGGCAGCTTATGGCGCTCACCGAAGTTGAATTTGAACTGACTGCCGACCAGTTTGAATTGATGGGATACCCTCATCTGCGGCAAGGCCAGTCGCTGGATGTACAGCTTGAAACCGGGCTGCTGACGCCGCACACGGGCGGCGACGGCTGGTATACGGTTCAGCAAGACCCGTTGGATTCGACGCTGGTTCAGGTGGGGCGCGCCCTGTACGCCTTTGCCGGACAGATTGCCGAGGCCCATCTGGACGACGAGGACGGATACCAATCGGCGGCGTTGATCGTCGAGTGCGCCGGTGTGCCGCTGCGCGCGCTGTGCGCCCCTGAGGACGATGGCAGGCTGCCCTACGGCACATGGGAGACTCGCTACCTGACCGGGTACGGCCGCATGGTCGGGTTGGCGGAAGAGGATTTTGCCTACGATGTGGGCAGGCGCGTGGGGGTGACGATCTGGACGGTGCACCGTTTGGTGCTGACGCCGGGCGACCCGTATTTTGGCCAGTGGGTCGAGAGTGCCGAACTGCTGCCGACCCCCTTTGCCTATGATCGCGTGGTGATTACTGCCCGTGTCCATCGTTCTGTTATCTAACCGGACGCCGCGCCTGGCCGCGGGAGCCGGAGAATAATTAGGAAACGTGCATGTTCAAAAAGGTACTGGTGGCAAACCGCGGCGAGATTGCCGTACGCGTTTTGCGCGCGTGTGAAGAACGCGGCATCGCAGCGGTCGCAGTTTTTTCTGAAGTGGACCGGTCGGCGCTGCATGTACGCTATGCCGATGAAGCCTACTGTATTGGCCCCGCACCCAGCCGCGAGAGCTATCTGCGCGGGGACAAGATCATCGACGTAGCACGCAAGGCGGGCGCAGACGCCATTCACCCTGGCTATGGCTTTCTGGCGGAGAACGCGGAATTTGCCGCGGCCTGTGCCGACGCCGGGATTACCTTTATTGGCCCCAGCCCAGAGGCCATCGAGAAGATGGGCGACAAGGTGGCCGCCCGGCAGACGGTGGCGCGTTATGGCGTGCCGCTGGTTCCTGGGACGGGACCAGGGCTGCGCGATGAGGAACTGCTCGCCGCTGCCGAGGAGATCGGCTTTCCGGTGATGATCAAGGCCAGTGCAGGCGGCGGCGGCAAGGGGATGCGCGTGGCCGAATCACGCGAAGCGTTTGTGGCGCAGGTGGCCGCGGCGCGGCGTGAAGCCGCCAGCGCGTTTGGCAAAGATGAGATCTATATCGAAAAGCTGATCCCGAATGCGCGCCATATCGAAATTCAGATCCTGGCAGACCGCCACGGCAATATCATCCATCTGGGGGAGCGCGAGTGCAGCATCCAGCGCCGCCATCAAAAGCTGATTGAGGAGGCCCCCAGCGTGGCGATTGAGGAGACCTTGCGCCAGGAGATGGGCCGGGTGGCGATTGCCGCGGCGGAATCGGTCGACTATGTCAACGCAGGGACGGTAGAGTTCCTGTTTGACACCCGTGATAACCGCTATTACTTTCTTGAGATGAACACCCGGCTGCAGGTGGAGCATCCTGTCACCGAACTGGTGACGGGCGTTGATTTGGTCAAGGAGCAGATCGCGATTGCCGCAGGGCGGCGGATGCGCTACAGCCAGGCGGATATCAAGACCAATGGCTGGTCTATCGAGTGCCGGATCACCGCAGAGGACCCCTTCAACAACTTCATGCCAAACTCCGGCACGGTGGTCTATCTGCAGGAGCCGACCGGGCCAGGGGTGCGTGTGGAAAGCTCGCTCTACCGAGGGATGGAGTTGAACCTCTATTATGACCCGATGGTGGCGAAGCTGATCTCCTGGGGAGAGACTCGCGCCGAGGCTATCTTGCGGATGCGCCGGGCGCTGCATGAGTACCGGATCGGCGGGATCAAGACTTCCATCCCCTTTCATCAGGAAATGATGGACAGCACGGAGTTTATCTGGGGCACATTTGACACAGGATTTTTGGAGCGGCGGCGGATGAGTCGAACGGCC
>CAZYQJ010000897.1:0-2197 GCA_964649925.1 uncultured Litorilinea sp. | reverse complement strand
GAGTTCCTGCTCCCCCCTCTATTACCTGCATAACAGCAGGCAATGGCCGATGACGTTGGCGGTTGCCGCTTCAGAGCCTTTGCCTTCAATCATCTGACAATACGCCAGATAGCCCTGCTTTACGGCATAGACATGCAGCAGTTCTCTATTCCTGTTTTCAACCTTTGCACAGCCCTGATAGGAAAAATGCGCGGCTAGACAAGATGTTATTCCTATGCTAGTTTGATACCGGTACCACATCAACAACTGCCCGATCGCTACCGCCGATATCTATCATAAACAGCCTGCTATAGGGAATGTTCCGCACTATCTATCTGCGCTCATGTGCTGACGGGTGAATCCTCCTGCAGACGATTTTGATGTTTGGCACTGGTTCCCGCCGCTCCCCATGTCGTGCGGGCACTTAGTTTCTTTTCAACTACATCTTACGTGCAAACCTATGCCAGCAGCCGCGTAACGCTCCCCATGCGGCTCAGCGGCGAAGGTAAGCTCATGTCCACAGCCAAATGTATCATTCAACCACAAGGAGGTTCCATATGCACCGGGGGTTAAGCACCCACGCCAGCAAGGTGCAATCTTTGCTCACCTTGCTGATTTTCGTCTCGGTTCTGCTGGCTGGCTGCGCACAACCGGCTGCACCGGGGTCCCAGCCGGGTGGCGCGGATGCTGTCACGGGCCAAGCCGATGACACCGCCGCATCTGGCGAAGAGGCTATGGCCGACGTCCAGGAACTGCGAGTCAAAGAGATGAACTTCGATGGCGACCTTGCCCTTCTCTCCCCGCCCATCCGCGGTGTGGCGTCTGTCCATCACTTGCTTTGGGCTCCCCTGGTCGCCTATGACGCGAATTCGAGTCCAGTACCGGAAAAGAGCCTCGCCACCTCGTGGGATGTAAGCGATGACGGCACGGTGTATACGTTCCACCTGCGCGAAGACGCCAAGTATTCAGATGGATCTCCGATCACAGCCCACGATGTTGTCTGGGATGTCGGTCACTATGCCATGCTGTTACACCCCGAGTTAATCGGCCAGCGCGGAAGTTGGGGACACGGCGCCCGTTATTTCCCGGATCTCGTCGGGTTTTTGGACTATCGAGACCAAAATCTCTTTGCCGACATCGAACCGGACGAGTTCGGCCATTTACCGGTGGAAGGAGTGAAGGCGCTCGACGATCATACGGTCGAGTTCACCCTCAAGCAGCCGACGACCAATTTTATCGAACGTCTGATGGGCGGATTCTCAGTCTTCAAACCTGCGGACGTGATGGCCGGTCAGGACGCGGACTATGCGCTGATGGACTACTGGACTGCCTACGCCGCTGCCTCTGGCCCCTACAAGATCAGCGAAGCGACGCCTGGGGAAAGCTTCGTGATGGTCCCCAATGAACACTATTGGGGGCCGCAGCCCATTCTCGAACGGATTCGCGTGCTGTACGTCAGCGACGACTGGAACACCATCCTGACGGCCTTTGCAAACAACGAGGTCGACCTTGTGCACGAACGTCTTTCGGGCCAGTCAGCACGCCAAGCGCTCAGCGATCCCGCCCTCGAGGCGGCGCTGATCCCGGCCCCACACTGGGGGATCAACCAACTCTGGGTCACCCCAAACCAGCCGCTTGATGACGTGCATGTGCGGCGCGCCTTCTCGATGGCGATTGACCGGAACGCGCTGATCAACATTATGAATGCGGGCGCTCCACTTCCTTTGTGGGAGCCGCTCAACATGCACCGCAACCCCTCGATCCCACACTGCCAGGCCGAGACGGCGGAGGTCCAACCCCTGCCGTTTGACCCAGAGATGGCGCGCGCAGAACTTGAGCAGTCGGCCTATTACCCCGATGTGCTCAACATGGAAATCCATGTGTGGTCGGATCAGCCGGAGGTCGTGCCTAGGCTGGAGGCAATCCAGAAGATGCTGCAGGACAACCTTGGCATGACCAACATCATCATCCATACGGAGGAATTGGCCGATTGGCTCAACCCGCCGTTCCCCATCCATCTCTGGTGGAACGGCCAAACGGCCCACACCGCGTCGCTGCTGGACACACTGGGCAACATGGTCTATCAGTCCAAACATGTTCCCTATTCCGGACCCCCACTGACAGATGAGCGGCAGCCGACCATCTCGATCGCCGAGATTCCAGAACTCCGGGAACTCATCGACGCGGCCGTCGCCGAGACCGACATGGACCAACAGTG
>CAZYQJ010000896.1:0-2199 GCA_964649925.1 uncultured Litorilinea sp. | reverse complement strand
TCATTGCCTGGGAGGTCTTTGCCGCGCTCCAGGCGGAATTCAACCGGCCCGACCTGTCGCCCATCCTCACCCGACGCAACATTGTGCTGGCCGGGGCAGCCCTCAACCAGTTAATCGGCCAGGAGTTCAGCCTGGATTTTGGCGACCATGCCGTACGATTTTTGGGAACCAAACCGTGCAGCCCCTGCGCCTGGATGGACGTGATGTTGGGCCAGGGGGCGCAGCGCTTTCTGCGCGGGCGCGGCGGGCTGCGTGCCCGTATCCTCACCAACGGGGTGCTGCGTCGCGGCCCGGCCACCCTCCATACCACCACCGCACTTGACCTGTCCACCGCGGCGGATCCCATCCCCAGGCCGCGCCTGCCATAAGTGGAGGGTGGGAGAGAAACCGTAGCCAGTGACGGCACTGCGCGCCCACGCCGTGGGCATAGCGATCAGAGCGCCAGATCTATGTAGAACAGAATCGGCTACCCAGTACTCCCGACTGCCTATCCCCTCACCCCTATCTTTCCGCTGAATTGGGGATAGACGCACGCCCAAAATTGCCTATAATGGGAACGGCGCGCCACACGTATCGCGTGTAGCCGGGCACGCTCTACTCGTCCTTCTTGTTCCACACAGCCCATGGAGGGGAAATGACCACTCGTTTGCACACCCGCTTGCGACACCTTCGTCGCGCCTACCGCATCCGTCTGTTGCTGCTGCCAGCCCTTGTCATCTTGGGATTGATCAGTCCGCCGCGCGCCCAGGCGCAAGATCAGCAGGAGGTCTATGTACCGCTGATTTCATCCCCCTTCGACATTGGCACTGGTCAAGCGAACATCGTTCCCAATCAGTACATCGTCGTCCTGAACGAAGTCAGCGCCGGGGAGGTCTCGCCCGCGGCGGTCTCCGTCGCGGATCAGGCCGATACGCTGGCCGCCCAATTCGGCGGGCGCGTCCTGCTCACCTATCAGAGCGCGCTGCGCGGCTTTGCCGCCACCTTCCCGCCGGAGGCGATCCCCTTGTTGGAGGCCCATCCCAGCGTCGCCTATGTCGAGCCGGATCAGGTCGTTGAACTCGCAGAGACGCAGCCCGATGCCACTTGGGGGCTGGACCGCATCGATCAACGCCTGCTGCCGCTGGACCAAACCTACACCTATGATGTGGATGGCAGCGGCGTCCATGTCTACATCATTGACACGGGCATTCGCGACACCCACACTGAATTTACCGGGCGCATCGGCGATGGGATCAGCGCCGTCTTTGACGGGCGCGGCACCGACGACTGCAACGGTCATGGCACGCATGTGGCGGGAACGGTCGGCGGCACGACCTATGGCGTTGCCAAAGGCGTCACCTTGCACCCCGTGCGCGTCCTGAATTGCGTGGGATCGGGCTTTATCTCGCTGGTGATAGCCGGGGTTGACTGGGTGACCGCCAACCACATCTCACCCGCGGTCGCCAATATGAGCCTGGGCGGGATTTTATCCCCAGCCCTGGATACGGCTGTCCGCAACTCAATCGCCTCCGGCGTGACCTACGCCATCGCTGCGGGCAATGAGAGCCGGAACGCCTGTTTCACCTCTCCCGCACGCGTGCGGGAGGCGATTACGGTGGGTGCGACAGCCATTGACGACACCCGCGCCGCGTTCTCCAACTTTGGCATGTGCCTTGATCTCTTTGCACCAGGACAGGGGATTACATCCGCCTGGATCGACGGGGACAACGCCATCAATACCATCAGCGGCACGTCGATGGCAACGCCGCATGTGGCGGGCGCAGCCGCGCTCGTCCTGGACATCGCCCCTGATGCGACCCCGGAAGAGGTTGCCCTGGTGCTGCTTCTCACGGCTACCTATGGCCGGGTGGGCGACCCTGGCTTCTGGTCACCCAACCGGCTGCTCTACACTGGCCTGCTCGTCGAAAATTAGCCGATCTGCGGGTGCTGACCGCCTGACAACCCCCATCACGCAAACCGGTCCGATCTCCAAACACGGAGATCGGGCCGGTGTTTGCTCGCTGTTGATATGTCTATCCGCTATCCCTTGACACCCCCCAAGACCACGCCCCGGATATAGTACCGTTGTGCGAAGAAGAAGAGCACAATCATGGGCAGCGTCATCAGGAACGCGATCGCCATCATGTAGTTCATCTCCTCGGTATAGGTGCCGCGGAAGAGGTTCATCCCCAGGGCGAGCGTATAGTTGTTGGCGCTGGA
>CAZYQJ010000895.1:0-2200 GCA_964649925.1 uncultured Litorilinea sp. | reverse complement strand
CTCTTCGCGGGCGTTTTGCCCCAGGGCCGCTGCCGCCGGGTCCACCGGCACAAGGTGCGCTAGGGTGAAGGTAATGACGGAGACGCCCAGCATGACCAGGATCAGACCGGCAAAGCGGCGGACGATAAAGCGCAGCATAGCGGTTGGTTGAATGTGTTCGCGGGCGGCAGCAGCTCGATTCAAGGCTGCCGCCCGCTGGATGTCTATGGTTTGTAGATGTTGGCGAAGGTAATTTGTGGTGTGTCAACCGGGTCAAAGACAAAACCGGTGATATTGTTGCGCACGCCATAGGTGCGTAACGGCTGGTAGAGCATGACATAAGGGCCTTCGTGTGCCACGCGCTCGACCAGGTCGGCGTAGAGTTCAATGCGCGCCGCCTCATCCTGCTCGATGGCCGCCTGCTTGCCCAACTCGGCGATCTCCGGGTCATCCCATCCATTGCGCCAGGCGATGGCCTGCGCTTCATAGTTGGTGAACGGGGTGACATTACCGTCGGGATCAGGGAAGTCAGGCCCCCAATTGATCAGCACCAGTTGTCCTTCCTGGGCGCGATAGATGTTGAGGAGTTCGGATTGCTGGGTCTGCTGGATGTTGAGGACAAGGCCGATCTGCGCCACGTCGCTCTGAATCTTAGCGGCAATCACACTCCATTCCAGGCCGCCGGGTGCGGGGCCAACCGGGATCAGGAAATCCAACTCGGTGCCTTCGCTGACGCCTGCCTGCGCCAACAGGTCGCGCGCCCGATCTAGGTCTTGCGTGAAGTAGGTTTCGCCGGTGTGGCCCAAAAAGCCCGCCGGGATGATCTCCTGCACCACCTGGCCGCTGCCCGCCAATAAGGTGGTAATGTCATCATAGTTGATGGCGTAGCGGATCGCCTCACGCACCTCCACCTGGTCCAGCGGCGGTTTGAGCACGTTCATACCGACATAGACGAGCAGGCTCGATTGGCCCTTGATCAACTGCAGGTCGGGGTTGCCTTCCAACGCTGCGGCCTGTTCCGGCCCCAAGTCCTGAACAATATCGGCGTCGCCCGTCTCAATGAGGGCCTGGAGATTCGCCAACTCGGTCACGTTCTGCATGATCACGCGTTTCATGGCCGGGGGTTCACCCCAGTAGTTGGGGTTGGCGTTGAGCGTCACCTGCACGCTGCGTTCCCAGGCGTCCAGCACATAGGGGCCGCTCCCGGCAGAGTTGTCGTTGAGCCAGCTTTCCCCCAGGTCATCACCGAGGTTGGCTTCTACCGCCGCTTTTTCCACCACGGCGGCCGTCGAAAAACTGATCACCGAGAGGAAGACCTGGGGGCTGACCGTTTTGGGCAGTTTGACCTCCAGGGTTTGGTCATCCACCGCGGTCATGTTCTCTTTGGTCAACTGTGCGACGTCGATCAACAGAAAGGCCGGTGACTTGTTGATGTCGATGGCACGGTTCCAGGAGTAGACGACATCTTCGGCAGTGACGGGGTTGCCGCTGGCAAAGGTGGCGTTGGGGTTGAGTTTGAAGGTCAGCGTCCACATATCGCCGCTGTCTTCGATCTCCCAAGATTCCGCCAGAAGCGGTTTGATGCCTGGCTGGCCCGGTTCAAAACTGACTAAGGTCTCATAGATGTTGCCGACCACCTGAATGCCGCCAAACTCATAGACGACAGCCGGGTCAAGCGTCAGCAGGTCAGATGCATCGGCGGCAAAGATAAGGGTGTTGTCACGGGTGATTTCTACATCTCCTGCAGCCGCTTCCGCGGGCGCTTCGGCTGCAGGCTGTTCGGCAGGCGCGGCGGCTGGCCCTGCTGCGGTACACGCTGCCAGCCACAAGGCGGCAGCGACCATCAAGAGCACGAACCCACTCCGCCAGAGTACAGATCGGCGCAAATCATGGCTTGCAGGATGCATATTTGGTTCTCCTCATGGGTCTGTGGTTCTGTACACGCCGAAAATCCGGCTTATTATACATGAGCCGTTTCCCGCTGGAAACTGTCTTTTACCCACGCGCCGGGCCGTGTGCTATCCTATCACGGTAATCCATCAATCCGGCGATTGAAAGGACTTCTCGATGGCCGTATGCCGATTTGCGTTGAGACTGGCGTTCGGGTTTGTTCTCATGTTGGCGATTGATTCAGCGGCACACGCCCAGTCTATCGTCCATCTGCCGCTAATGACCGTGGAGGATAGCGCGTGCAGGCTGCCAGCTCCAGACAACACATCTG
>CAZYQJ010000894.1:0-2205 GCA_964649925.1 uncultured Litorilinea sp. | reverse complement strand
CTGCGCGGGAATGCTGCTGCGCAGCTCGGCCAGCTTGTCCTCGGAGACCTTCCTGGCGGCCTCGGCGCGGGAGACGATGCGCTTCTCCACCCGGTCAATGAAGCGGATGAGCAGGTCGTAATCCTCCGGCGCCAGCGGGCGGCCCGAATACCCGCCGATTACCCCCTGTAACCTGCGAATCGCCAGGGTATAGGCAGTCACGCCCAGATAGGCTTCGGTCTTGCCGCCGCCCGTTGGAAACCAGAGCAGGTCGGCCAGATTACCCCGTTCAGGGTGGGTGGGGTCGGTCAGGGCAGGCAGGTTGAGCAAGATAAACGCCAACTGAAAAGTACGCCACGTATGGTTCTGCACGTCCGCCTCAATCGCGGCCAGGTCGGCGGGCTTGTTCTGGCGCACTTGTGCTGCGTAGAGAGTGTGCACGCGCTGGTCGGCCATGGCGCGATTGGCGAAGCGGAAGGCCTCGGCGGCCTGGGGATTCTGGTCGAGCAGTTCAATCCCGCTGCGGATGCGGCGTGCCGTCTCGCGGCAGGCAGCTATCGCCGCCTGGGCCTCACCCCGGAACGGAGCCAGGTCATCGTCGGGCTGCTCAAGTTTACCCTGCAGTTGATCGATCCAGGCTTCATAGGCGGTAACCAAGGGCAGCAACGCCGCGCCGAATTCGCCATCGACAACCGCTGCCAAGGCGCGCATGTCGGTGACCAGCCCCGGCGGCACATGGGGGAGTGTCTGGGGGACATCATAGGTCGGAATGACCCGGGTCTCCAGGCGAATGGCCTTGCGCCGATCCTCGGGCGACGGGACTGCACAGACGCTGACCCCGTGCCCCACGGCGAACTCCAGGTAGTGACGATAACGCATGGCCATGCTGCGCTGCTCCAAATCATCATGCAACTCCTGAATGGGGCGGCGCTCAAAGATGGGCTGGCCATAGGCATCTTCTACCACCAGTTCGGGCTGAAAGATCCAGGCTTCGTCCTTGTTCTGTTTCGGCTCGGTTTGGCCGTTAACCAAAAAGAGCGTGACGTGCCACAGATCGTCCCGGCGGCGTACCAAGCCCTCGACGCGCACCTCTGGCTGATCCGGGTTGGGTCGCCAAGTGGTGATGCGGCCCGGCTGCAAAGGCACGGCAGGGGCGACCCCTTCGACCTGGGTGCGCTGCCAGGGACGGCGCTGAGGTTTTTTCACAGAATCCGCCTCATCCGCCTCGTTTTGGCTGGGTGCATCAACACGCTTATAACGCCCCCAGCGCGCGGTGATACGCAGGGCCTGCGCCGAGCCTGCCACGACAAAACTCATGCCGATGGTAGAAGGCTGCATCGAAACTGCCTGCGGCGGGCGGATATCCTCCACGCCATCTTCGTCGTCGGCGCTGCCGGCTGCGTCTAGCTCGCCTTCCACATCGTCCATCGTCACCTCTTCCGGCGCGCCCGGCATCCACCGCTGGCCTTGGGGACCCAACCGCCCCACCAGGTAACGGTCGCGCACTGACCGATCTTCGACAATCTCCTCCGGCCCGTACGCCGGACCGAGCAGGTCTGCGATGACGGCCCGCTGCAGAAGGTCCCGAATCTGGACAGGCGACAGGTGCAGTTGTTCAACCACTGGCGTTTCGTCAACGTTCATGTCTATTTCTTCTTTGTTATAGGTCCCAAGAGGTACAGTGATTGCTAGTGCCACCCAGCACATCTATGGGTGTCTCTCAGTGGAGGGAATAGGCCGGCGTCTCTAGCTTCGAAACCTTTTCCACGATTTCCTCAATTTGCAGAAGACAGAATCCTTGCTCATAGACCACTGAGACAAAATCACTTACAACTGCGTAGCTCTTGACCCCATCCTGAAGGCTACTGTATCCATATTGCTCCATTATGGGTTCCAGCAGGTTCCGATACACGGTTGTACCCAAGGTGCATTTGCAGTATGTTTCGAAATCTTTCTCGAAGCACGCATATTTATCATACACACCAGTCGCCGGGAAGTCCTCTAATTTGCCACCTAACAACCTCAGCAGTCGACGGTTCTTATTAGCCTCCGAGTCCCGGTCTTTGCCCTTCTTTTTACCTTTGTCAGCATCAAATACTACATAGGTAGGTATGCCGAAGCCTTGAAATATGACAGCGGGCCGGTCAATATTTGACTTTCCTCCAACCGGGATAACTGCAATGCCTTTTGCCAACCAGTTTCTGCCCTGAATCTCGGCGACTTTCA
>CAZYQJ010000893.1:257-2209 GCA_964649925.1 uncultured Litorilinea sp. | reverse complement strand
TGTCTCCTAGACGCTGAGCCACCGTCTATCGTCGTCTGGGACGCGCTTGGCACGTATGCCTTTTTCCTTTCCTTCCTAGCAAACTGTCGAGGCATCTATAATGCGGCGCGCATCCGGGGTGATTACTGGAGAGAGACGCGGGATGCGTTGACAAACACGCTGCCACTCGGCCGCAGGCTGCGTTATCAGATCGACCTTTTAACCTGGCGCGCTGTGATCCGGCGATGCGATGTCATATTACCTGTGTCCGATTTCCTGGGAGAACGTACGCGAGTTGAAATCGGCATCGCATCCACCAGGTGTCAGACCTTACCTACTTTTGTAGATGAGGCTTGGTTTCGCCCAGTCGATCCCCCAGAGCAGGAGACTATCAAACAGCACAATGGCCTCGACGGCAAAACGCTGATACTATCGCTCACTAACTTCGATTACTGGCGCAAGGTCGAGCCGCTTTTGGAATTTGCGCCAGTGTACAATCAGTTAGTAGCGGCATATCCAAATCTGTTATGGGTAGTCGGCGGTAGAGGTGAGTACCTGGATCGCTTTCAGTGCGAGCTCCAGAAAGCCCTCTGCCACGATGCACCTGTCCTGATGCCTGGCTGGTTGGAGGCCAGGCCATGGATGCGCGCCTGCGACCTGTTTCTTCACTTCACTGGACTTGATTCATTGGCCAATGTCCTCATGGAAGCCGGGGCATCGGGCAAAGTGGTGGTCGTCAATCCGTATCCGGGGGCACAAGAAATCGTCGTAGAGAATAGAACAGGCTTTCTGGTCGCGCCCGAAGATCACGCAGCGGTGTATGCGCTTGTGGACAAACTGTTGACATCGCCTGCCCTTCGCCGGAAAATCGGAGTGGCCGCGCGCGATCACATATGCGCCACCTTTTCGGCTGAAGCAATCGCCGCACGCTTCCGGACGATTATGGATGGCCTGCCCGTCAGATAAATTGTGTATGCTTAACCGGCGCGGCAGGCGCGAACGACTGAAATAAGGATAAATCGTCACCTGTCCGGCTTCATCAACCCATTACAATGGTGATGCAGGATGGACATTTTTGGAATAGGCACAGTAACGTCTATCGATGATTGCGAACTCAACTCACCCAACGATCCTCTACATTGTGGGCACCTCACGTTCAGGCTCAACGCTTCTGGATCATCTGCTAGGCTGCCATCCGCAGGCCCATTCGGTTGGGGAGATGCGCAGGCTCCAGACTTGGGTACGCCAGGATAACATCAGTATCGAGCATCTTGAACGCGGGCTAGCATTAAGCTGTTCATGTGGTGCGCCGATTGTCACTTGTCCCTTCTGGGTACAGGTGCAAAGGCGATCCGGGCTGGACTTTCAGAACAGCCTGTTTACACACATTGGCGACAAGTGGAGACGGCTGCTGCTCGGCGGGGCTTGGCTGTTGGCTGGCCCGAAGGTTGCGCGCTGGATCAATGCGGCGTTGCTGCCCCAGGGTGTCCAGGCCGCGCAGAATTGCTTCCGCGTGTATGATGCCATTGGTCAAACGTTGAATGTACCCTACATCGTTGATTCCTCTAAGGATCTGGTGCAGTTCGTATATCTGTACCTCTTGCATCCAGAAAGGGTCAAGTTGATCCATCTCGTCCGTGATGGCCGGGCTGTTGCTCATTCAGAAACGCGCGGACGGCGGGCAGAACGCTGGACCGATAGGAAACTCTCCCCCTTTGCCCAGGCGACGCGGCATTGGGTGAACTTCAACCGGAAGGCACTGCAACTGGCAAATCGACTTCCGGCCAACCAGCGCATGTTTCTGCGCTATGAAGACTTATGCGAGAACCCAGAAGCGGTGCTGAAGCGTATCCATTCGCAGTTTGGACTTGAACCGTTAGGCACATCTGCCTCGATGGAGGCGATCGAGTTTCACACCGTCGGTGGCTCGCTGACTCTCAAGACCTCTGCCATCAGGCTAGACACGTCGTGGC
>CAZYQJ010000893.1:0-247 GCA_964649925.1 uncultured Litorilinea sp. | reverse complement strand
GTTGGTCGAGTTTGAACGGTTAGGCGGGAAGATGAGCAGGCGGCTCGGCTACCGCCCCATCCTGTCTACCTCGAACGCCCTGCCGTCACATAGCCTGCTTCGTGAGGGGCGTGAACAGAACATGAACGGGTAATGCCGATATCGAGATTAGGACGGAATGCTGTCTATACTTTTCTAAGCCAGATCGTTGCGATTGGCTTAGGATTTGTGGCCACGCGCTACATATATACCAAACTCGGCGGCGATG
>CAZYQJ010000892.1:0-2216 GCA_964649925.1 uncultured Litorilinea sp. | reverse complement strand
GCGACGAAGCCCTTTTGAACTCGTACCGGGTGATCGCCGTCAAGCCGAACAAGAGCACAGACGGCGGTGACTCGGCCAACCGGCTGATTGACTGGTTGATCTCGGTGCCGGTACAGGAGAAGATCGGGCGGTACGGCATTGAGGAATTTGGGCGCCCCCTCTTTCACCCCGATTCGCAGCCTTGGCGCAACCGCTAGCGCGCGGTCTTGACATCGACGCACAAAGTGAAGCGGCAGCCCGGATCCGTTGGACTGCCGCTTTTTGCTGATCTAGTCCCCTGCCAGTGTGTCCCACCAGCGCGCCTTGGCGGCGTCTAGCAGTTCGAGGAGGCGACCCTCGTCGTCAGCCCAAGGAATCGGCGGCCATCAGAGCACGTCCCTGCGGCGCGGGGTGGGGCGGGTGCGGCGCTGCTGCTCACGCCGCTGGCGCTGACGGTCCTCCTCGTCAAAATCGAGGCTGCGCCTGCGGCCTGTGCGAAACTCCGAGGTGCGGTTCGAGACCGACTGCCACATCGCCGTCGTGCCCTGCCGGTCGGGGTCGAAGGCCATACTGCGGTCCGGCGCAAAGCCGATCCGCTCCGCCTCGTCCACGGCGCTGAGGTCAGCGCTGAGGTAGACCAGCTGCCAGCCTTGTGCTTCATGCGCAGTGAGCAGTTGGTGCACTTGGGCATAGGTGAACGCACGGCTGGCATTCTCCAGCCCATCGGTCACCACCACAAAGACCACCTGCTCCGGTCGCTCGGCAGCGGGCAGCGCGGCAAGTGTCGCATCCAACTCCACAAGGCCGCGCCCGAGCGCATCGAGCAGCGGGGTCATGCCGCGCGGCACAAAGCGCTCGAGGGTGAGGGGCGGGACATCGGCCAAGGGGACAAAGCGCAGCACCACTTCGTAGGGGTCCTGGCTGTCGAACTGGACAAGGGAAAGGGTGGCAGCCGCAGGTTCCTGCTGCTGCTGGCGCACAAAGGCGTTGAAGCCGCCGATGACGTCCTGGCGGATCGATTCCATCGAGCCGGAGCGGTCGAGGATGACGGTGATGTGGGTGCGAGGGGTGTGCATGTTGCTGCCTCCTAAACAGCCTGCGATGAAACGGTAATGGGTTGCAACGATACCCCGCACCGGCCGCGCTCAGCGTGTGGTGGGCGGGTCGGGCGGTGCGTTGTCGGGGGGCGGGTCGGTGCGCACGTTGGCGCGTGAACGCTGCATCAGCCAGCGGTCGATCTCAGGGCGGTAGAAGCGCCACTGGTCGCCGACCTTGGCGGCGGGGATCTGGCCGTTGGCCGCCATGGTATAGATCGTGCGCCGCGAGACCTGCAGGTACGCCGCTACCTGGCTCACGCGCATCACCTGCGGCGGCTCCTGCTCATCCTCTCGGTGCGTCCTGGGTCTACTCATCGCCTTTCAATCCTCTTGAGCGTAATAGTGCTTTTACTCGCAGTATGATAAGAACAAAGTATTTTAAAGTATTGTAATGCAACTAATGGCATCTTATGCCTAATAGTACTGCATCAGTTCTGAGGTATCAAGTCTACAACAAGCCGTCTTGATGTATCCCCTCGTTCATATGAGGTATTAAGTCCGTGAAGAACGCTTCCGCAGTGCCGACCTGTCCCTGCGCTACTGCTCGCTGACGATGGAACTGGGGGTAGACATCTCGCAACTCAACGCCGTCAGCCTGCGCCATGTGCTGGACCTGCATGAAGATGCACCGACGCTGGCAATCCTGGCGCAGAAACGCGTCCATTTAGCGGATCCAGCCGCCCGACAGCGGGCATTGACTCGCCTGGAACGCATCTTTTGCCCGATTGAAGGCGATCGGGGATAGGGAGGTAAGCTGTAGGGGCAGAGAGGTGAGGGGATCGACAAGAGGGGAACCGTCGCCTACTGGGGTATGCTCAGTGCAGTGCAAGGCGCCTCGTGCTCAGAAGGCCATCATGTTATTTTGGAACAAGGTCGTTATCACAGCCATCCGCCGCGCAGCAATGCCCGCGCAGCAAGCGCCAGCGCGAGTACTGCCCGATCTGAGACCCGGATGGTGAACGGTATAACTTCGGGGACTGAAGGGATGATTAGTGAGAACTGGTGAATCACAATGCGCTGCTCCGCTTGGGTAGGAGCAGGGATACGACATATAGCGGTGAGGTCGTGGGCTAGCCTATATCCAGGGGCAGAGTGGATCGGACAGGATTCGAACCTGTAACCAAGGAGTTATGAGCCCCC
>CAZYQJ010000891.1:0-2217 GCA_964649925.1 uncultured Litorilinea sp. | reverse complement strand
GGCCTACGGCGTGCAGCGGGTGCCGGTGATTAAGAAACAGGCGATCAGCGCCTATGACCCACGCGTGATCGAAGCTACCGGGGTGACAATGATGGTGACCGCACAGGGCGCAGACCATACCGCGGGCAACCTCCCCCGGCTGGATACGAGTTCGATGCAGCTTGATGAGATCATGGATCAGAGTTTGCTGCAGCAGTCGAAGGTCGCCGCTAACGATTCGCTGGGGTTGTGTATGTTCGGCCAGACCGTGACCAACGCCCAGGCGGCCTGGCTGGCGGAGCAACTCAACGCCGCGCATGGCACGAACCTTACCGCCGATTTCTTCCTGGAGTTGGGCCGGGAGACGCTCAAGCTGGAACGGGAGTTCAACCGCCAAGCCGGGTTTGGCGCGAGCGACGACGAACTTCCAGCCTTCTTCTATGAGGAACCGCTTGCGCCCACAGGCCGGGTCGCCCGTTTCCACGGCCAAGATGTACATAACATTTGGGATCGGCTGGACTAAAGAGACAACCATATAACAGATGGCCGGTCAATCAGGAAAGCACCGGCCATCTGTTATGTACATCTTAGTGCGAGATGGAAATACATCGGATCCCTGGTTGAATCCTAGGTTCGCAGCAGGCGCATCCCGTTGAGGATTACCACCAGCACCGATAATTCATGGATCAGCATCCCGCCCGCCATATGCACCTGTCCGAGCAAGACACCGGCCAGCAGCAGTGTCACCGTCGCCATGGCGATAGCTACATTCTGACGGATGTTGCGCAGCGTTGCCTTTGAGATATGGATCGCCTCAGGCAACTTAGCCAGGTTGTCCGAGACGAGCGCAATATCTGCCGTCTCGATGGCGACATCGGTTCCCGCCGCGCCCATGGCGATGCCGATATCCGCAGCCGCCAGGGCTGGTGCATCGTTAATGCCGTCCCCTACCATCGCGACGACATAGCCCTCGCCCTGCAGACGGCGGATGACGCCCAGTTTATCCTCCGGCAACAGGCTGGCATGGACTTCCTCGATCCCTACCTGGGCAGCGATAGCCTGTGCCGTGCGCTCATCATCGCCTGTCAGCATGATAAGGCGATCCAGCCCCTCGCGCCGCAACCGTTCAACCATCGCGGGCGCGGATGCCTTGAGCGGATCGGCCAATCCGAGGATCCCGATTTCAACCGAGTCCAGCGCCACCAGTACACTGGTCTTACCCTCGGCCTTGAGGCGCGCCAAGTGGTCTCGCGCCTGCTGACTCACGGCAACACCCAGTTCAGCCATCAGCGCCTCATTGCCCACCGTGATCAGATGCCCCTGATGGACGGCCTGCACGCCGCGCCCGGTATAGGTCGTGAAGCGATCCGGTTGCGGGACGGGTCCCGCCTCCAGCGCGGCGGCCAGGATCGGCCGCGCCAGCGGATGCTCGGAGCCATTCTCTGCAATCGCCGCCCAGCGCAGCACGTCTTGTTGGGATGCTGTCCAGGAACCCGGTGCTGCGAACGCTGGGGCCGGGTTCACCTGATCGATAGCCGCGGCTGAATACCCCCCTGCCAGTACAGCCTCCGTCTGCAGCACCACCACATCGGAAAGCCGCGGTTTCCCCTCGGTCAGTGTGCCGGTCTTATCAAAGGCCAGTACGTTGATCTTGCCAGCGTTCTCCAGGTATTCACCTCCCTTGATCAGGATGCCTTTCTGTGCGGCGCGGCCAATGCCAGCCACCACCGAAACCGGCGTGGAGATGACCAGCGCCCCAGGACAGCCGATGACCAGCAGGGTTAAGGCAAGCTCGATATCGCGGCTGATCAGGTAGGCGACCACGCTCAGCCCCAGGATGGCCGGTGTGTACCACTGCCCAAAGCGCTCAATAAAGCGTTGCGTCGGCGCTTTTTCCTCCTGGGCCTCCTCGACGCGGCGGATAATGCGCGCCAATGTCGTATCCGCGCCGACACCCGTCGCCTGCACATAGAGCAGACCGTCCTGATTCACTGTCCCGGCAAAGACCTCGGCCCCGTCCTCTTTTTCCACAGGCACAGATTCGCCGGTGATGGCGCTCTCATCTACGGTGGAGTGGCCGCGGATAACCACGCCATCCACCGCGACCTTCGCGCCTGGCTTGACGATGACAGTTTCACCGTACAGCACTTCGTGTGGCGCGACCTCGACCTGGCGATCATCGCGCAAGACCAAGGCTGTGAGCGGCGCAACCTCGATCAGTTTTTGCAGCGCCTGACG
>CAZYQJ010000890.1:0-2228 GCA_964649925.1 uncultured Litorilinea sp. | reverse complement strand
ACAAGCCGTTCGACCCGCTGCCGCCGCAGGTTCCGGCCAAGCAGTACGTAGAGCTTTCCGACGAGTTCAATGGGGCGTTGGGGCCGCAATGGAGTTGGGTGCGCCAGCCCGCCGACGGCAGCTATGGCATCGAGGACGATGGGACCTTCCGCATGGACACCCAGGCCGCCGACCTGCATGAGGACAGCAACAACGCCTCGGTCCTGATTCAGCCCGCGCCGAAGCATAACTACTTGGTCGAGACGCGCCTGAAGTTGGACGTGCCGCCGGAGGGGTGCTGCTTCAACTATGTACAGGCCGGGCTGGTGATCTACGGCGACGACGATAACTATATCAAACTGACGCACGTCTCGATCTGGGACACGCGGCAGACTGAATTAGCGAAAGAGGAATTTCCTGTACCGCCCGGCTTCCCGCGCTACGGCAACACGGTGGTTGGCGCACCCGACGAATGGACCTATCTCCGCCTGACGCACCATGCCTGCGGCCAGGAGGAATGTTATACCGGCTATACGAGCCGGGACGGGGTTAACTGGGTGCGCGGGGGAACGTGGACGCACGACTTGGGGGATGCGCCGCGCATCGGCCTGGTGGCAATGGGGGGAACCGGCTTCACCGCCCACTTTGACTATGTGCGGACCTACCGGATCAACCCGACCCAGAAGCCCGACTAGCGTGCAGGTGCCGTCGCAAAACGATAGCGGGCCAGCGTCTGCGGCCCCCACAGATAGATGATAATCACAGCCGCAGCCACCAGGAGGATCGTCGTGATCAAAGGGTCGTAGTCGCCTGATATCCCGTAAAACGGCCACACCACTTCGCCGATGTTTACCATAGCATGAAAGGAGACCACGGCGAACATGCTCTTCCCGGTGTTGTTGTAGAGCCACACCTGGATCACGCGCAGCGGGAGCATCGCAGCGGAATGCCACACGATCCATTGGGGGGTGTGCGGTTCCTGCAGGATCGGCACAAGGTGCCACAGGACCGACACCCCCCCCAACAAGATGCTGGCCCCCAACGCGCCCCAGCGTGCCTGCAAGGGGTCCAGCGCATAGCCCGACCAGCCCAGTTCTTCCCCGATCCCTGCCACAAAAAGGACCACAAACATGACCGGCACCATCAACCCCGGGAATCGCAGGTCGTCTATCGGCTTGCCCATCCACTTCAGCAAGCCGTATTCGATCAGCATCAGGATTGGAAATGGCGGAAAGATGGCGAGATACCAACCCTTTGCGCGGATGCGTGCATAGTCGAACGGTCTTCTCAACAAATACATTACCCCACCCGGCCCGCGCTCCCGGTGCACCAGGATCAGCGCCACGACCATCGGGATGAGCGCCAGCGAGATATGCCACACCAGGTTGATCACCGTGAAGAACTGCGTATCTCTCGGCAGATAGCCGTTGATCATCGCGCCGATCCCCCAGAGCGGGAGGGAAAAAGCGAAGATCAACAAGAAGAAGCGCCATAAAGCAGCAGAGGTGGGCGCGCTGACATCCATCTGTTCGCGCCCACCTCCGTGATCGCTCGGTAAATCCGCATGCGGCGTGCGGGGTGGAGTCATATGATCGGGAGCACTCTTGCTCAACGGCGCGCCTCCTTTGCTTGACAGTCCATATGAGCGGCCAAACCCTCAAATCAAGCTGTCGCTTAGGCGCGCAGTTGGCGCAACGCCTCGAAGTGGCGCTTCTCTTCCTCGCTCAACCGCGTCGGCAGGGTCACCTCCACCACGGCTAAGAGGTCGCCGCGCTGGTCGGGCTGCTTCAGGTCAGGCATCCCCAACCCGCGCAGGCGGAACGTCCTGCCGTTCTGCGTGCCAGCCGGGATCGTCAACATCACCGGGCGTTCCAGCGTCGGCACCTGCACCTCGCCGCCCAGCACTGCGGTATACAGGTCAACCGGCACAGCCACGCGCAGGTCATTGCCTTCACGCGTGAAGCGGCTGTCGGGCGTCACGTTGACGCGCAGGTAGATATCGCCGCCACCGGCGCCGCCGCGCATCCGCACGCGCGACCCGGTTCGCACCCCGCGCGGGATCTTGACCTCCATGCGCGTGCCGTCTTCCATCTGCACGACGCGCGTCGTGCCGCGGAAGGCCTCCTCCAGGGTTATATCCACCGGGACTTCAGCGGCCTGCGGCTCGGCCATGCGCGGGTCAAAGCCAAAGCGCGACCCGCCGGTCCGTGTCTGGCGGAAGGGGCCGCCTGCCGCGCGCGCCCCGCCCA
>CAZYQJ010000889.1:324-2231 GCA_964649925.1 uncultured Litorilinea sp. | reverse complement strand
GCGCACCTTCTGTGGGCGGGACCCAGTGAGTTGGCAGCGCTAGCTTAAGATCGTTACGGTTCCGCATATCTTCGACGCTGCTGGTGAGGGCATGGCCCAGGTGCAGCGCGCCGGTGACATTGGGGGGCGGCATGGAAATGACGAACGGCTCCGCTCCCGGATTGGACTGGCCCAATTCGGCCTGTTTTTCCGGCCTGAAATAGCCGTTGCTTTCCCACCAGTGGTATAAATCTTCCTCCACGGCCAGGTGATCGTAGGCCTTGGGCATGGTCGTTGCCGTCTCACTCATGGTCATCGTTCCTTATTCTTGGCACAGGACATCTACGTCGGCAGGTCATCAAGACCGGCCCCAGCACCCGGGCTGAATGAACCACACAAAAAAGAGCCGCCTGTCTCAAGGACGAAGCGACTCCGCGGTACCACCTTGGTTAGACACAGCCGCAGCCATGCCTCTCTCGGTCGCGTTAACGGGCGAACCCGGACCCGGCTCAGCGCCCTCGCGTGGGCGGTTTACCCGGCCAACCTTCCCGGCGACCTTCCCTGGCTGCTACCTGAACCGCGCTTTCAGCCGCAACACGGTCTCTCTGGCAGGCGCACCCCGGTACTCCTCCGGTGCAACGTCGTTCAATTATGCGGCAAGAGTATACCCCTGCGTGAGGGTACTGTCAAGTTTTAGGTGAAGATCACATGAACATAATGTCTAGGCAAACACCTGGGTAGTCGGCTTGATCAGCAGTTCGGGCACATGGGCGCGCGGAGGTAGGGTTGCAATAAAGACCACCGCCGCGGCCACGTCTTCGGGCTGCAGGATCTGCGCCTTGTGCGCATCGGAGACCTTGACCGGACGTTCATCCAGGATGGGGGTGTTGACTTCGCCGGGGCAGAGGTTGGTGGCGCGGATGCCGTTGTCTTTATCTTCGATGGCGATCACCCGCGTGAGGGCGCACAGGGCGTGTTTGGATGCGCTGTAGGCCGCGCCGCCCAGGTTGCTGGCGCGCACGCCTGCAAGCGAAGAGACGTTGATGATCACGCCATCCTTGCGGGCGCGCATGTCGGGCAGCACGGCATGGATGACATTAAAGGCTCCGGTGGCGTTGACTTGCATGATCAGGTCCCAGTCCTCTGGTGCGAGTTCGGCCACGGCGCGGCGGGCGACGTTGGTCCCGGCGTTGTTGACCAGGATGTCCACCGGGCCAAACTCGGCCTTGATCCACGCGACCAGGTCGCTGACCCGGGTGCGGTTGGCAACGTCGGCGACATAAGATCGCACAGGGCGCGGCGCGTGGATGGCGGCACAGGTTTCCTCCAGTTTGGCGGCGCGGCGTCCTGTGATGATGACCTGCGCGCCTTTTTGGGCCAGGGCTTGGGCTGTGGCCTGGCCGATGCCGGTTCCGCCGCCAGTGACGAGAGCGATTTTTCCATCGAGTCGCATGGTGATGAGGTCTTTCTATCTGCATTACGCCGGGGCCGAAGCGGCGCGCGGCGTGGTCGGGTAGCTAATCGGGTCGATCATGATTTCCAAGACGGTGGGGCGACGCTGGGCGATAGCCGCCGCAATGGCGGATTCCAGCGTGTCCTGGTCTGCAATGCGTTGCGTCGCCAGTCCATAGGCGGCGGCGATCTGGTCAAAGCGAGGTGGCGTGAACTCTGTGCCGTAGACAGGCTTGCCGGCGCGCACCTGGTGCGAGCGGATCAGGTCGATGGCCCCATCATTGAAGAGCAGCACCAGTACCGGCAGGTTGAGCCGCGCCAGCACGCCTAGTTCGCCCATGACCATGGCGAACCCGGCATCACCGGTGACGCAGACGGTCGGTTGGTCGGGGAGCGCGAGCGCCGCGCCCAGGGCCGCGGGCAGCCCATAGCTCATGCTGGAGAGGCCGTTGGAGAGCAAGAATCGGTTGGGGGCC
>CAZYQJ010000889.1:0-303 GCA_964649925.1 uncultured Litorilinea sp. | reverse complement strand
ATCGCCGGGCAGAAGATTGCGCAGCGTTTGCAGCACGGTCTGGGGGAGCAGGCGGCCTGGCGCGGGGGTGGGCAGGCGTGCGTCGAGTGAGGCGCGGAAGGCGGCGACGCGGCTTGCGCCCCAGGTCGGTTCGGCGGCAGGCGCGACATCGGCCAGCCGGTCCAAGAGGGCAGCGAGGTCGCCCACCAGTTCCACAGCAATGGGAACGACCGGGTCATGGTTGGGCCAGGGGGCCAGCCAGATCAGCGGTGCGTCTGTCTGCCAGGGCTTGACCAATTCCACCACATCAAAGCCGAGCGCGAG
>CAZYQJ010000888.1:0-2232 GCA_964649925.1 uncultured Litorilinea sp. | reverse complement strand
AGACACAGGCGTTGCTGGGCGAAGTGCGCCGCCGCTATCTGCCCCATACTGTCGTGGCGCATAAAGCCCCGGACGCCGAGAGTATGCTGCCGCTGCTCGAAGGCCGCGGGCTGGTGGAGGGTAAGCCCGCGGCCTATGTCTGCGAACACTACGCCTGCAAGCTCCCCGTCACCACGCCGGAAGCCCTGGCCACCCTGCTGGATGACACAGAGCCACGCGTTTAGTCAATCATTGCACCGGCGGAGATGTTCACCTCCGTAGCGGTGATGGTGCGGGCCAGGTCCGAGGCCACGAACGCAGCGATGTTGCCCACGTCGGCCAACGTCGCTGCGCGCTTCAGCAGGGTCCCCTCCCGAATTCCTTCGGCGATCGCGTCGCGTGCGGAGAAGTTCTCGTCAATCGATTCGGGGATGCCCCCTGTTTTCAGCGTGACGACGCGGATGCCGTTCGCCCCAAGCTCGACGGCCCACTGTCGGCGCAGCCCCTCGATAGCGTCCAAAGCGATCTTGAAGCCTCCGAGTCCTGGCAGCGTTTGCGGGCCGTTACCGCCAAAGTGCAGGATCACGCCTGCCCCGCGCTTGACCATATGCCGTGCTGCCGCCCGCGTGGTCAGGAACTGCGTGCGCATCGCTGTGGTGATCGGCTGCAGAAAATCGTTCAATGAAATCTCAAGCAGCGGATTCTGGACATCTCCATACCCGATGACATTGAACGAGATGTCAATATACCCAGCCTGCTCGGCTATGCTATCGACAAATTGATTCACAGCCTGCTCGTCGAGAGCGTCCACCACGGCAGTCTCCGCGACGCCACCCTGGCCGCGAATCTCATTGGCGACCTTGTCGAGCTTCGCCTGCGTGCGGCCTGCGAGAAAGACCCTGGCCCCTTCGCGTGTAAAGGCCCGTGCGACGGCCCCACCGATTGAACCGCCCGCCCCGTAGATCACGGCGACTTTGTTCTCCAGCAGCATGGCATCTCCTCTCTGTGTGGGATTAGGATTAGAACATTTGTGTCATTGTCACGCCAAGTATAATGACGCTGCATAAAATGGCAAATCCTCTCCTTTTTCAGCCGTCGCATGCCTGGCGGCGCTGCGTTGAAGCTTCCCGCCTGTGCCTGCGCGTGCGATAATAAGAGGGTGCGGGCGAACTCACGCCCGTGCGAACCTCTCACCTTCAACACGCTTCAGCACGCGAGGAGCAAGTGGCATGAAGATTGTCGATCTCAAGTGTACCGTCCTGGGCAGCAACCCGGTCGTGCGCGTCGTGACCGATGAGGGCATCGACGGTTTCGGCCAAGCCGAATCGTACAAGCCCTATCTGGTCCCGCATGTGAATTTCTACAAGGAGTACATCCTGGGCGAAGACCCGACCAACGTCGAGCGCGTCATGCTGCGCATCCGGCGGCTGGGCGGCTTCAAGCCCTGGGGCAGCGCGGTCAGCGCGATTGAAATGGCGCTGTGGGACATCGCGGGCAAGGCCGCCAACCTGCCCGTCTATAAGCTGCTGGGCGGCAAGGTGCGCGACAAGGTGCTGGTCTATAATGGCGCGGTGCGCTTCCCCATGAACGGCTACTCGCCGCAAGACTACGCCGAGAACATGGCGAAGATGCGCGACAGCAAAGAAAACTTCCGCATCATCAAACAGGGCATCGCCTTCCACAGTCCCATGCCGCACCGCGTGCCCAACTTTTTCTACGGCGACAGCTACCCCGACAAGCCGCGCTACCCCACGCGCGGGCTGCTCACCGAGCAGGGGCTGAAACACATCATCGCCTGTGTGGAGGCCATGAAAGAGGTCTTGGGCGATTCGGTGGGGCTGGCGTTGGACTGCGGCCCCGGCTTTATGCTGCCCGACGCCATCAAGCTAGCAAAGGCGTTGGAGCCGTATAACCTCCTATGGCTGGAGGACATGCTCACCGGCGACTATGTGCCCTATGTGCTGGCCGAGCAGTACCGCGAGCTAAACCACGCCACCTCGACGCCCATCCACACCGGCGAGCAGATCTATCTGCGCCACAACTTCAAGGAGCTGATCGAGACCAACGCCGTCAACGTCATCGGCCCCGACCCGTGCGACATCGGCGGCATTGCCGAACTCAAGTGGGTGGCTGAATACGCCGACCTACACGGCATCCTGATGGCCCCGCACGGCACGGGCGACGGGCTGATCGGGCTGGCCGCGCTGGTGCAGGTCTGCGCTACCCTCCCGCAGAACTACATCGCCTTTGAGT
>CAZYQJ010000887.1:0-2247 GCA_964649925.1 uncultured Litorilinea sp. | reverse complement strand
CGCCCGCCATCCGCCGCGGCATCGAACAGACGCGGCGCGGCGTGCCAGCCCTGATCGAGTTCATCACCGCCAAGGAAGTGGCCGTATCTCGCTATTGAGCCGCCTGGCGCATCGGTCAAGCAGCAACGAGTTCGGCGGCCATTCATTGGCTAGACAACCAGCTAGAAAGCACCTGCTATGGACTATTACTCGCTCTTTCGCGGCCCGCTGGCGCAGCGCCATGCCGAGGGGCGTCCTATCCGTGTGGGCGTGATCGGCACGGGCAAATTCGGCGCGGGGCTGGTGGCACAGATTTCACAGATGCGCGGCATGGTCGTCGCGGCCATTGCCGACGTGAAGCTGGACCATGCGCGCCACGCCTATGCCTCCAGCGGCGTCCCGGTCACCGCGCAGCGCACCGCCGAGGAAGCGCGCGACGTCGACGAGGCCATCCGCGCCGGGCATCCGGTCGTGGCCGAAGATGGGTCGCTGCTGGCCCAGGCCGACCAGATCGATGTCGTGGTTGAAGCCACCGGCGTGCCTGAAGTGGGCGCGCACATGGCCTTTGAGGCGATCCAGCAGCGCAAACATGTGGTGATGGTCAACGTCGAGGCGGATGTCACAGTCGGCCCCATCCTGCGCCGCATGGCCGAGAGCGCGGGCGTGGTCTATACCCTGGTGGATGGCGACCAGCCTGGCTGCACCATGAACATGATCGAATGGGCTCGCACGCTGGGCTTTGAGATCGTGGCCGCAGGCCGCGGCACCGTCCTCTATGCCGACGACCCCACCGGCACGCCTGACACGGTGCAGCAGCGTTATGGCTTTAGCGACGAGATGATGGATCGGCGCACCATTAACACCAAGATGTACAACTCCTTCCGCGACGGGACCAAGGCGCAGGTAGAGATGACCGCGCTCGCCAACGCCGCGGGGCTTGTGCCCGACGTGCGCGGGATGCACGAACCGTCTGTGACCATCCCCGAAATCGCCTCCACCTTTTCGCTGCGTGAGGAAGGGGGCATCCTCTCGCGCCATGGCGTGGTGGAGCTTGCCAACAGCGTGGCGAAAGACGGCAAGACCGTGATGCCTAACACCCTGGGCATGGGCGTCTTTGCCGTGATCCGTACTGACCATCCCTTTACCCAGGAGGATTTGCGCGCCTATTTCCTGCACCCCGGCGGCAACGGGCACAACTACCTGATCTGGCGGCCCTATCACCTGGTCGCCGTAGAAGCCCCGATCTCGATTGCGATGGCCGCGCTCTACGGGCAGGCCACCGGATCGGCGCAGCCTGTCCCCACGGCAGAGGTCATCACCGTCGCCAAGCGCGACCTCAAGGCGGGCGAAGTGCTGGATGGCGGCGGCGGCTACACGGTCAACGGCATCTGCGAAAAGGCCACGGTCGCGCGCGAACAAGGCCTGCTGCCGCTGGGGCTGTGCGTAGGGGCCAAGCTGCGCCAGGATGTGGCGCAGGGTACCGCCATCCGCTATGACATGGTGGATATTGTAGAAGATTCATTTGTGCTCAAGCTGCGCCGTCTGCAAGACGCGACGATAGCCGCATAGGGCGAAGCTAGAAAGGACGATCATGGAGTATCGCCGGATGGGACGCAGTGGGCTGAAGGTCTCTGAAATCTGTCTCGGCACGATGACCTTCGGCCATGGCACTGACGAAGCCGAAGCCAAGACCATTGTCGATAGGGCCCTGGATGCCGGGATCAATTTCTTTGATACGGCCAACTCCTACAGCAACGGGCGGTCGGAGGAAATTTTGGGCAAGGCGCTCAAAGGCCGCCGCCGCGAGGCAGTGGTCGCCACCAAGTTCTTCAACCCCATGGGCAGCGGCCCCAACGATTCGGGCATGTCGCGCGTGCATATCATGCAGGCCATCGAGGACAGCCTGCGCCGCCTGCAGATGGATTATGTCGACATCTATTACATCCATCATGTAGACCGCGAGACGCCACTGGAGGAGATGCTGCGCGCCCTGGATGACCTGGTGCATCACGGCAAGGTGCGCTATATCGCGTGCAGCAACTACGAGGCGTGGCGCTTGATGGAAGCGTTGTGGATCAGCGACAGCAAAGGCCTGGCCCGCTTTGAGTGTTACCAGCCGCAGTACAGCCTGGTCGTGCGTGACATCGAACAGGAGATCATGCCCGTCTGCCGCCTCAAAGGGCTGGGCGTCGTGGCGTGGAGTCCGCTGGCGGGCGGCTTTCTCACCGGCAAATACAAGCCCGGCGAACGCACCGTCTCCGGCACGCG
>CAZYQJ010000886.1:1634-2252 GCA_964649925.1 uncultured Litorilinea sp. | reverse complement strand
CGGCTGGCTCATCTGGTAAAAACCACTCGCTCACCTGGCCATGACTGCCGCGCGGCACGTTCATGCCCGCGGCGCGCTCGTTGACCTCACGGATGCGCTCAGACGCGGTGTTAAGCTGTTCCAGGATAGTCGCCACGCCGGAGGCAATGTTGGCGCGCAGTTCGTTCCACCGCTGACCGAAGGGGATCAGCGCCAATTCCCACTTGCGAAACGCTTCCTCCACCTGCGTGGTGGTGGTGTCGTACTGCTCGCCCAGGTCGTCCACTGAGGATTCCAACTCGCCGATCTTGGTCTTCTGGCTGTCCACCTCCAGGATGACATCGCCGGTCAGGTCCTCCCACTGCGTGCCAAATAAGGCCACGCCGATGATGTTCTGCTGGATCGGGTCGTCAATCTCGCGGATCTTCTCGATGACCCGCTGGGCGGCGGCAATCTGCGTCACGCTGCCGTCGGCAAACCCGGCTGTTAGTTCGTCGTAGCTGATGCCGATGCCGTCTAATGCGTCGCGCGTGGCCTGGCTATCGTCCTGGATGCGGATATTAAATTCCTTGAAAGCGTCGGCGACTTTGTCCGTGCCCAGCACGCCGCCCTCGAAGCCGGTTTCGAGGATGCTGAAGA
>CAZYQJ010000886.1:0-1624 GCA_964649925.1 uncultured Litorilinea sp. | reverse complement strand
CTCCCCGGCATCCGCGCCCATGTCGCTAAACTGCCCTGAGTATTCGCCGATGGTGTCAAGGAAATCATCCGACGAGTTCAGGCCGCGCTGGAAACCCGCCACCAGGAACCCAAACGCCTCATCGACCGTTAGGCCAAACTGGTCCATCAGCGTGACGGCGGCGTTGACGCTCTCAGATACGTCCACGTCAAAGGCGTCGGCGATGCCGATGGCGTGCTCGGCCACGCGGCGCAATTGTTCCTGGTTCTCTGTGCCGCCGATGCGCCGGAAGATCGTCTCGATGGTGGCGAGCGTCTGGATGTTTTCTTCCACCGACTCGCCAAACACGTCGCGGAACAAATCCTCAGCCACGCCGCGGAACGCCTCCGCCTCCTCGCGCGTCAGCCCCAACTGCGTGCGCGTTCTGGCCGTGGCTTCCTCGATATTGGCCGCGGCTTCGGGAATGGCAGCGATTGCACCGCCCACGCTGCCCACAAGCCCCGATACCGCGCCGCCGATAGCGCCGCCGATGGCCCCGGCCCCGATGAGGCTGCCCAGGTCGAACGCGCCCGAAAAGCCCTCGCGCAGATCGTCCAGCGCATCGCCAGTGCGGTCAATCTCGTCGCGCACGTCGCGGAAGTCCACGCCGTCACCGGCGCGCTCTAGCTGGCGGAATGCCTCGCGCCCATCGTCGGCCATCTCCTCAGCGCTGCGCCCGACGTTCTCAAACTCGCGCTCGACGGTATCCAGGGCGTTGGTTCTGCCCAGCCGCTGCGCCTCGCGCTCCAGGTCGGACATGGCGTCCGCGCCGCGGCGGGACGCGTCCTCGACGGCATCGCCCAGGTCATCAAATTTGCGGTTGATCTGGTCCAGCCCGCGCGACGCCTCGTCGCGCGTCTCGACGCGGATCCCCAACCGGTAGTCAGGCACGGGACACCACCTGTGGATTGCCCGCCCAGCCCGCGGCAATGTGCTGCATCACCATGCGGCGCATCAACTGCCGGACGGCGGGCGGATACTCAGTCAAAAAGCGCAGCGGGTCTACCCCTGTCACTTGCGGCACGATAATCAGGTCCATGTACAACTCCGGCGCGTTGACTACTTGGCCTCGACGGTAGGCGGCGTGGAAGGCGTCGAGGCCGTCCAAAAATCCGGATTGCGCGTGAACTTGCCCAGAGCCGTTGTGAAACCGGTGCGCGAGGCCCAGGCGCGAAACGCCAGCGGCGCATCACGGCCCCACGGGTCGTCGCCGTAGGTTTCGGCGTCCCAGCCCTCCACGGCCACGATGCAGGCGTCCACGCCGCGGCCCCCGTAGCTGCTGACCAGCGCGTCCCAATCCGCCTCGCTCGCCAGCATGTTGTACTGCACCGTGACCTGCTCGAAGCCCTGCACAGGGCACTTGACAGGGACAGGTAAAACGTTGCTCATGTATGGCTCCATGCGGTGTCGATCTGCCAGCCGAACGCGTGCGGCGTGGTTGTCTGGGCGTAGTAGCCGCCCGCCTCAAACGTCGCCTGCATTGTCACCTCGTCGCCGCTGCGCCGGTGGGCGGTCAGCACAGGCAGCCAGCGCCCGGTCATCTGCCAGATGGCCTGGCGGCTGTCCGCGCCCGTCTGGGTGAACTGGATTTCCTGGTAGGTAGGCG
>CAZYQJ010000885.1:0-2260 GCA_964649925.1 uncultured Litorilinea sp. | reverse complement strand
CGTCAGCGTGGCGGCATCCAGTTCGGCGGGCGTGGGCGCGGCCATGCGGTCGATGGACCAGATGCCCGTCCCCGGCTTTTGGTAGCGCTCCCAGGGTGATGGATAGGTCTCCTCTTTCTCGGCGGAGACATAGTATTCCCAGACGCCATCAGGCCTGTGGTAGAGTGAGGTTCCTTCGATGGAGACCACAGTCTTGCCGGGCTGCGAAAGGTCTAACTTGCTCCAGCGGCGCACCGGCGCGAAGTGTTCTCCCTGGTCGTCGGAACGGAACAGCGTACATTCCAGACCGCGTTCCCCGGCTTGCAGCCCCCTGCGTGAATCGCCAAAGTTGCGATAGCGCCCGGTCAGCCAGATGGTGCCGTCCGCGTCTTGTGACAGGTTGCCGCCGCCAAACCAGAATCCCGGCTGGTCGGCGTAGGGCGGGACGATCACGCGTGCCCGCTGCTGGTCGATCAGCGCGGCCAGCAGATCAATCAGGCGTTGTTGGTGCGATGGCGACAGCGGGGGGTGGCTCATAACTCCGTCTTTCTAGACAGCAGGCGAGTAGTTGACAAGGTCGCACACAAGACAGTGATCAAAGCTGGATACGTACATGATACACGATCCCCCCGCAGGATGCCATGCCGACACAAACCGCAGGACAAGCGGAGAGGAATGGCGTGATGGTTTGACCAAACAGCGCGCGCCGCGCTATACTAAGAGATTGCTTTAATCATGAGTAGATCAGGTGCAACCTTGACAAATTCAGGCTATTACCGCTTTCCGACTATTCACCAGGACACGATTGTCTTTGTGTCCGAAGATGACCTGTGGCATGTCCCCGTCCAGGGCGGCATGGCGCGTCGGCTCACCAGCAACCTGGGCGAGACGAGCTATCCTATGCTGTCACCCGATGGCGCGCAGTTGGCCTTTGTTGGCCGTGAAGAGGGGATGCCGGAAATCTATGTGATGCCCGCCGAGGGAGGCAGCGCGCGGCGGCTCACCTATCTGAGCAGCAACTGCCGTGTGGTCGGATGGTCGCAGGACGGCACGTCCATCCTCTTTGCGAGCAATTACGGCCAGGTCGTCTCCGCCGAGATGGCTCTCTTTGCCGTGCGCGCCGATACAACGAACGGCGAAATAACCCCGCTCCCCTATGGGTCAGCACGCTCGATCAGCTTTGGGCCGCAGGCAGGCGTGATACTAGGCCGCAACACGGGGGACCCGGCACGCTGGAAACGCTATCGCGGCGGCACAGCAGGCCATCTCTGGATCGACCGCAACGGCGACGGCGAATTTGCCCGCTTTCTGAGCGAGATCGAAGGCAACATCGCCTCCCCCATGTGGCTGGCCGATGCGGGTGACCCTGCAGGGCGCATCTACTTTGTCAGCGACCATGAAGGCATCGGAAACCTCTATAGCTGCCGTCCGGATGGCAGCGACCTACGCCGCCACACCGACCATGAAGCCTACTATGTGCGCAACCCATCCAGCGATGGCACAAGCATTGTCTATCACGCGGGCGCAGACCTCTATGTGTACCGGCCCGATACCGACCAAACCCGCCGCGTCGATGTGGTCTATCATAGCCCGCGCGTCCAGCGCAACCGCCGCTTCGTGGATGCCGGACGCTTTATGGACAGCTATCACCTGCACCCGTCCGGCCAAGCCACGGCGCTGACATCACGCGGCAAGGCCTTTGGCTTTTTCAACCACGAAGGAGCCGTGCTGCAGTATGGCAAGCCCCAGGGGGTGCGCTATCGTCACCCGGAATGGCTGCACGATGGGCGGCGTTTGCTGCTGGTCAGCGACGAAACCGGCGAAGAAACGCTGGAGATCTACGGCGAAGAACCCTTCACCGAACCGGAACGGCTGGATGGGCTCGAGATCGGGCGCGTGGTAGCGCTCCAGGGATCGCCGGTAGAAGACAAAGTGGCGCTCTCTAACCACCGGCATGAACTGCTGCTGGTGGATCTCAAGACGCGACAGGTGACGGTGGTAGACCGCAGCCCCTATCGCAACGTCGCGGGCTTTGACTGGTCGCCCGATGGACGCTGGCTGGCCTACAGCTTTGCCGCCACATCGCGCACCAGTGAAATCCGGCTCTATCACTTGCCGGATGAACAAGAGGATACACCCGACGAACCCACCCTGCAGCCGGGCGAACCGCTGCCGCTGACCACCGCAGGCGAACGCTATACCGTCACGCGCCCGGTACTGCATGACGTACGCCCGGCGTTTGACCCCGATGGCAGATATCTCTACTTCCTGAGCTATCGTG
>CAZYQJ010000884.1:0-2263 GCA_964649925.1 uncultured Litorilinea sp. | reverse complement strand
TTCCGAGTGGGACGAGGAATCTCTCTGCGCTGCGTCTACTGCCAGAGAGATTCCTCGGTAGGGGCCGCTGCCTCGCACCACCAGGTGAGCGGAATGGCAGGCTGCCCTCTCGTTTTCCTCACGTTCATGGAACTGCCGCTGCGGTGCCACGCAGTTTTGCAGCGGCGGTACGGTAGGCCGCTACCGTGCAGACCGGTAGAAGCAACCGTTGCGCGGGTAGTTCGCCTACGGAAGGTGGAAGATTCGCATGATTGGCTTTATCTTGCGCCGCACGCTCTATATGGTGGTCGTCCTCTTTATCATCTCGCTCATCTCATTTGCCATCATCGAGCTGCCCCCCGGTGACTACCTCACCTCCTACATTGCACGCCTCAAGCAAACTGGCGGCGGCACCGTCACCGAAGACCAGGTGGCCGCACTGCGCCACCAATATGGGCTGGATCTGCCGGTCTATGCTCGTTTTTTGAAGTGGCTGTGGAACGCGATCCAGGGCGACTTGGGCTGGTCGTTCCAGTTCAACGAACCGGTCTCCAAGTTGGTAGGGCAGCGGATGGGTATGACGTTGGTGATCTCGATCAGCACAGTGATCTTCAGCTATGCGCTTGCTATCCCCATCGGCATCTATTCGGCGGTCAACCAGTATTCACTGGGTGACTATCTCTTGACCATACTCGGCTTTATGGGCGTAGCAATCCCCAATTTCCTGCTGGCGCTGCTAGTGATGGTCGCGCTGTTCAACTGGTTTGGGCTGAGCATGGGAGGGCTATTCTCACCCCAATATGCAAATGCGCCCTGGAGTTGGGCTAAGTTTATCGATCTGCTCAAGCACCTCCCTGCACCCGTGCTGATCATCAGCTTGTCGAACTTGACATGGCTGCTCCGCATCATGCGCGGTACGTTGCTCGACGAGCTAAATAAGCCCTACGTGGAGGCGGCGCGCTCGCGCGGGCTGACCGAGCGTGAGGTGCTGCTTAAATACCCGGCGCGCATCGCGCTCAACCCCATCATCAGCACGCTCGGCTATGTGCTGCCGGGGGTCTTTTCAGGCGCGACCATTGTCTCGATCGTGCTCAACTTGCCCACCGTGGGGCCGCTGCTCTTTGGCGCACTGGTCAGCCAGGACAATTATTTGGCAGGGAGCATCGTGTTGATCCTTTCTGCCTTGACCGTGTTGGGGACGCTGCTCTCCGACATCCTGCTAGCCTATGTGGACCCGCGCATCCGTCTGTTAGAAGGGGAAGCGTAACGTATGGATACTGGAATGGCAGGGGCGTTGCCGACCCCGCAGCGTGCGCGTCGCAAAAAGACGGGTGAAATCGCCGCAGCCTCGCAGTGGCGTCTGATCTGGGCTAGGTTTCGCAAACACCGGCTGGCGGTGGTAGGCAGCGTGGTGCTCATTATCCTCTATCTGCTCGCCGCCTTCCACCCTTTTGTCTCGCCTTACATGCCCAACACACGCAACGAGGACTATGTCTACGCGCCGCCGCAGCGCATCCATTTCGACGGGATGCGCCCCTATGTCTATGGCCTTAAGCAGACGCTCGACATGCAGACCTTCCGCCGCATCTACGCCGAGGACACTAGCCAGCGCCACTATGTGCGCTTCTTTGTGCGCGGCGCACCCTACACGTTATTCGGCCTCTTCTCCAGCGACCGCCATCTCTTTGGGGTAGAGGAAGGAGTGATCTTTCTCTTTGGTACCGACAACCTGGGCCGAGACCTCTTCACGCGCAACCTCTATGCCGCCTCGATCTCACTCACGATTGGGCTGGTCGGGGTCATATTGGCCTTTGTCCTGGGTTGTGTGTTTGGGGGCATTTCAGGCTATTACGGCGGCATCGTGGATGACATCATCCAGCGTATTATCGAAGTCTTGCAGTCAGTTCCGACCATTCCACTCTGGATGGGGCTGAGCGCGGCGCTGCCGCCCCAGTGGACCTCGCTGCAGATTTACTTTGGGATCACGATCATTCTCTCACTGATTGGCTGGTCAGGGCTGGCGCGCGTGGTGCGTGGCAAGATCCTGGAACTGCGCGAGGAAGATTTCGTGATGGCTGCCAAGTTCAGCGGCAGCAGCGATGCCAAGATCATCGGCAAGCACCTATTGCCCGGCTTTATGAGCTATCTGATTGTAGATATGACCTTCTCGATCCCCGGCATGATCATCGGCGAGACCGCGCTCAGCTTTCTGGGACTGGGAATCCGCCCGCCGGCCGTGAGTTGGGGGGTACTGCTGCAAGACGCGCAGAACATCCGCACGATC
>CAZYQJ010000883.1:630-2267 GCA_964649925.1 uncultured Litorilinea sp. | reverse complement strand
ATCACCGACCCCATCAGCCATGCCGGATTCTATTACCATCTCACCGGCAAGATCGGCTGGGCGGAGCTGTTCAAACGCCTGGTCTTTCTGATGTATAAGGACTTTCAAAAGGGCCGCGAACAGTATGGCGGGCCGTGGGGCATGGACGCTGATTTCCGCCTGCCGCTGTTGATGCCTGCCTGGGATTTGGTCGAGGAAGCGCCGATTTTCAGCGACGAGGAACGGCTGCAGATCACACACATCTTCGGCCAGTTTGTCGAGGATGCCGTTCCCCACGCCGCCGATGCGGTCAAACACCGGCGCACGCGCCATAACCACTGGACCTTTGCCGCGCTGGGGTTGCTCTTTTCCGCCCAATACTTCGGCAAATACTACGGCGTCCGTGAGGCAGACGACTGGCTCTATGTCGCCGACGAATGTTTTGTGCCACAGTGTCACAGCGCCCGGTCGCATGAGAACAGCAACGGCTACCAGTGGCTTACCCTCTCGCACGCGCTCACCTATGCGCTGGCTCGCCCCTACCCGGCCTTTTTCGACGAAGGCCATGTGCGGACTATCTGTGATTTGGCTCTCGTCTCGCTGGACAACCTGGGCTGGCAGGCTTCCTATGGCGATACCAACAACATCGACGGGTGGGGCACAGAGTTCCCTATCCTCGCTGCGGCAGCCTGGTACTATCGTGACGGGCGTTATGCCTGGACGCTGCAGCGCACCGCCTATGACCCCGGCTTCGGGATCGGCGTGCGCGGGCTGGGCGCATACCGCGCCGATGTCGAACCGGTTGAGCCGTCCGAACTGACGGGTGTGGTCTGGTTGCCGCTCGACCGCACTTTCTATGAGTCCTTTGACGGCGATACGGTGCTGCCCTGGGCCGCGGCCTATGACAAAGTGGCGTTTCGCCGCGATTTCGCGCCGCAGAGCGAATATCTGCTGCTGGACGGGATGGCCGTAGGCGGGCACAAGCATTACAACTGCAACGCCCTGATCCGCTTGACAGCGCTGGATCGTCTCTGGCTGGCCGATGGCGATTACTACTGCTCCGCCCCCACCTTTCACAACGGCGTGCTGCCCCTGGCCGGTGGGCGCACCAGCCAGATGCCGCCCTTTACCTGGCGCGAGTTGACGGCTGACCTGTCGCAGAGCGGGTTCAGCCGCACGACGGTCAAAGACTATGGGCAGAGCGATTGGGAGCGCAACATCCTCTGGCGCAAGGGCAAGTACTTCCTGGTCGCCGATGTGATGCGCGCCCATACCGACGAGTCCTATGACTTTCGCGCCCAATGGCGCGTGCTGGGCGATGTGGCGCTGCACGGCCCGCGGCTGGAGGTGCGCCAGCAAGACCGGCGGCTGGATATCACCAACCTCGATGGCGCATCGCTCCGCCTGGCTGTGGACACCTACACGACGGCCCATTGGCACAAATATCCTCATGCCGAACCCGTGGTGCACATTCTCCAGCAAAACCGAAGCGGCCCGCTCCGCACCGGCGAGGCCGATGTGTTTTTGAACCTGCTCCATGCGCGCTGGGAACAGGATGCGCCGCTGGCGGCGCGCCGCGTGGATGCCGGTTCGATCCTGGTGCAGGAGCCGGAGGGGGTGGTCTGCAGCCCGCGCAACCACGACAGGGTTGCGGCGGT
>CAZYQJ010000883.1:0-620 GCA_964649925.1 uncultured Litorilinea sp. | reverse complement strand
GACGCCGAGCTTTGGGTGGTCTCTGCAGATGAACTCTCGCTCGTCCACGCCACGACCTTTGGCTGCGGCGCGCCTCTCCTGCGGGCCGAATACCCGGTGGATCTGGCGCTGGACTTGAGCAGCGGCCAGGCCGTGATCAATGCAGCCCGCGCCACCCTGCTGACCTTCAGCGGCGTCGAAGCCTCTCATCTGAGTGTGGACGGCATGCGCCGCGCCCTGCGCCGCAGTGAAGACACTGCGACCTTTAGCGTGCCGCCGGGCCGCCATCGCTTTGTGCTGGAGTTGGATAGGCCGCTTGCGTTGCGCGAGGCGATCCAAACGGCATTAACAGGGGCATGGCGCGCCGCCGCGCCGCCCGCTGCCGCCGCCACGGCAGAGACGCGCCCGGTCACGCCGCCGCTGTGGCAGGTCACGGGCGTACGCTTTACCGCACTCTCCCCAGTCGCAGGGAGCGAACCCTCGCTTGTGGTTGCAGGAGCGGAAAACGGCGAAGTCCGGCTGCTCACCGGCGACGGGCAGACATGCTGGCAGCAGCAGGTAGAGGGCACGATCACCGCGGTGGCGAGCGCCCGATGGGGCGATGCGCCGGTGGTGGTGGCAGGTTCCGATGCAAGTACCGT
>CAZYQJ010000882.1:0-2267 GCA_964649925.1 uncultured Litorilinea sp. | reverse complement strand
ACATACCCCGCAGTGACCGGCATCAACCGCTGGAAGATCCGGACCAGGGGATTCTTCTCCGGGTGAATCTCCTGCTCGCGGTGGAGGGCCATTCTGATGCCGGTCAAGATCAGAAAGCCGCCAAAGACATACATGATCCAGTGGAATTCATGCAGCAGTGCTGCCCCCACGGCGATCAGGATGCCGCGCATAATTAGCGCGCCGAGGATCCCCCAGAAGAGTACACGGTGCTGAAAAGCCGCCGGTACAGCAAAGTAGGTGAAGAGCAGGGCAAAGACAAAGATGTTATCAACGCTCAGTGACTTTTCGATCAGATAGCCAGTGAAAAAGGCCAGGGCGGCCTCGCCACTGCTGTAGCCGCTGCCTGGAGATATGGCATCCCAGAAAAAGTAGATCCCTGCGTTAAACACCATCGCCAGCGCGATCCATACGATGCTCCAAGTCGTCGCCTCACGTATGGATACCGCGTGGGCGTGGCGGTGAAACACGCCCAGGTCGAGGGCCAGCATCGCCAGCACAAATACATTGAACCCGATCCACAGCCAGATCATGCCGTCAAACATAGTCATAAACCCCTTGGTTGTCGTGGACCGTGGGGCAAACAAAAACGAGACCCCACGGAAGCTGAATATCCGTGGTAGTCTCGCCAGAAGTGCTTGAGGCACGTAGCCAACCGAGAGCAATGCTCTGTAATGACGATTGGCTGTCTCGCTGCGGGTGACGAGCGAGTGGCTACTCCCTAACCGGCGCTCAGTGTAGCGGGCCGCTGGGTGGGTGAAAGTAAGCGGGCATCCCATTGGCAGGCTTCATGCAGCGGTTTGCTGCCAATGGGCCTGAGGAAATTTCGAATCTTTGTTCTATATGTGCTATACTGTCCGCCGATGCGCCGGTCACTTCCACACGACAATCTGAAAGAAGGCAACCGGTATGGACAGCGCCATCTCGATCACCCATCTTACCAAGTCATTTGTCGTGCCTGTGCGCGAAGGCGGGATGTTGGCCGCCCTGCGCGGCCTGGTCGCACGCCAGGAACGCACCATCACCGCGGTGGATGACATTTCATTCCAGGTGCAGCCTGGCGAAGTGGTTGGCTTTCTGGGGCCGAATGGCGCAGGCAAGACGACTACGCTCAAAATGCTGTCCGGGCTGCTCTATCCTACGTCGGGTGATGTGCGCGTGCAGGGGTGGGTTCCGTGGGAACGCCAGCGCGACTTTCTCCGCCAGATTACGCTGGTCATGGGCAACCGTAACCAACTGCAGTGGGACATCCCCGCGATCGACTCCTATGAAGTCAACCGCGCCGTCTACCGCATCCCACGACCAATCTACAAACGGACGCTCGATGAACTCGTCGACCTGCTTGATCTCGCGAGCCTGATCCACAAACCGGTACGCAACCTGTCACTGGGCGAGCGGATGAAGTGCGAGATCGCAGGCGCGTTACTGCATCAACCGCGTGTGTTATTTCTGGACGAGCCGACCCTGGGGCTGGACGTGACTATGCAGCGTCGCATCCGCAATTTCATCCGCGAGTACAACAAACTGCATGATTCAACCGTGCTGCTCACCAGTCACTACATGGCCGATGTTGAAGCGTTGTGCAAGCGCGTGGTCGTGATCCATCACGGTCAGATCCTCTTTGACGGCGATCTGTCCGGCTTGGTGGCGCGCTTCTCACCCCACAAGACCATCTCGGTTCAGCTGGACAGCGGCAACTACGACCTGTCCGTCTACGGCGAGGTCATGGAGCAGAACGGTGCAGGCATTAAACTACGCGTACCAAAGGCCGATACAGCCGCTGTGACAGGCCGCTTGCTGAGCAGCCTGCCCGTCATCGACCTGACCGTCGAAGACCCGCCCATCGAAGAGGTGATCGAACAGGTCTTTGCCATGCCCGCTGAACCGGTGCATGAGACCGCATAGGGAGGGCCGATGCGCGCCTATCTCGACATATACAGCACCCAACTTCGAACGCAACTGGCTGTCCAGCTTCAATACCGCGTCGCCATGCTGATCTGGCTGATCGGGATGGTGGTGCAGCCCGTGGTCTATCTGGTGGTCTGGTCGACAGTGGCCGAGCATCAGGGTGGCGAGGTAGGCGGCTTCACGGCCAACGAATTCGCCGCCTACTACATCCTTTACATGATCGTCAATCACGCCACCTTCACCTGGATCATGTGGAATTATGAGTATTATGTCCGCGACGGCACACTGGCTGGGCTGCTCCTGCGCCCCATCCATCCCATCCACCAGGATATTGCCGACAA
>CAZYQJ010000881.1:0-2281 GCA_964649925.1 uncultured Litorilinea sp. | reverse complement strand
GCGCCCGACAGCGCCGAAGCAGGCGTGGGCGCTTGCAGCAGCAGGCTGACGCCCAGCATGAGGGGCAGCGCGGCGACGATCATCTTGTTCAGCACCCGCCGATGCTCCAGGTCGATCACCGCTACAGCCAGGAAGAACCAGGCGTAAACCATCGACACGCCCGCTTGCACGCTCCAACCTGCCTGGCGAAAGGCGATCCAGGCAAGCAGCACGGCGACGATGGGCACAATGCGCCGCCGCCATGTATGGGCAGCACGGCAGCCAGGCCGGAAGGCGTACAGCGTATCGGCCCAGACCTCACGCAGCGGGCGCGGCGTGGGCAGCGCATCAGACAGCACATTGGCCGCCCAGCCGCCCAGCAAACCGACGAGAATGATCAAGATGAGTTCCATCATATGATTCCTTGTGGTCAGAGAGCAGAACCAGCCATACGCTTACCCCTGCTCCCCTCTGGCTACTGACTACTGGCTACGGCCTCAGCCCGTTTCTTACCAAAGGGCAGCCACGACCGCTCTTTCTGCACTTTCGGCAGCGGGGCCGCTTTCAGGTCAAAGGCCTGGTTCACCAGTTGGTGAATCTGGCGGCTCACCAGGGATCGGGGGTGGCTGAGGACAAAAGGCACACCGCGGTTCATGGCAAAAGTCGCCAGTGCCGAATCGTCGGGGATGGCTGCGGCCAGCGGCTCCCCGATCTGAGCGGAAACAGCGTTCTCTGACACGCCGCCGCGCACGCCCGCCCGGTTCAGCACCACATGCGTGCGCCCTTGCACATTGGCTTCCTCGTCGAGGCTCTTGAGCAGCACCACCGTGCTGCGCACGCTCGCCAGGTCTGGCCCGGTGACGACGATGATGTCGTCGGCCAGGGTCAGCACCTCGGACAGCACCGCATCGGCCACGGATGCGGTATCTACCACCACATAGGGAGCAGCCTCAGCCAGGTACGTCAGGATCAGCCGCCACGTCTCGACCGGCAACTCGACCAGTTGTGCGATGTCGTTTGGCGCGGCCAGGATCTTGATCTTGGAGGCGTGAGGCTGCAAATGCCCCTGCAGCACATCGGCATCGAGATTCATCTCCTGCGCCAGACTCGCCAGCGTGTGACGGGGCAGCAGGTTGAGCATCAACGAAAGGTCGCTCAACCCATGATGCGCTTCCACCAGAATGACATCGCTGTCGACGCGCTGGCGCAAGGCCACAGCCAGGTTCACGGCCAACGTGCTGCGCCCTACGCCGCCCTTCAGCCCTACCAGGGCCGCCACACGACCGCGATGGGCGCGGCCTTGGCGTTGGGGTGATTCCTGCATGACGCGCAGCACCGTGCTGGCAAACTGGTCGGCGTCGAGCGGAAAGGCCACAAAACTGGCTGCACCCGCTTGCAGTGCGTTCTGCAACTCCACCAGATGCTGCGGTGTCGCCAATGCCAGCACGGTCAGGTGGGGCAGCGTCACGGCGACCTCGCGCAGCAGTTCGATGGCGTTGGGCACGTCCAGATCGACCAACACCAGGTCGGCGGATGCACGGCGCAGCCACGCCACCGGTTGCGGCTGACCGATACTGCTGACCGTCTGCCAGCCAAGCCCCGCGGCAACGGATGCCACGGAGTCGGCGCGGAAGTGGTCGTTTGTGACAACGGCGAGGTGCAGCAATTGAGCCATGACTGGCAATCCTAACTAGTTGCGATTCAAGTCAATCCCGTAGCGGTCGGCCAGATAGAACTGGTCCACGACTTCGGTTTCGACGACCGTTTCGTCCCCCTTCGGACGCAGCGCCAGATCCAGCGCGCCGCCCACATCCTGCACGTGGCGGATGGTCAGCGCGTCCTGCGGGTCCACTGCCAACAAGATCGACTGCCCTTGGTCGTCAACCGTGCGGAAGACGCCGCCCTCGTCTTGGGTCAGCGACTGCGGGCCTTCTTCTACGGTCGTCCCTGGCAGGATGATGGCGTGGATCTCCAGGTCTTGCATCATGGAGAGGGTGTTGGGCATGGGCGATTTGCTGTTCACGCGCTGGACCTCAACTTCAAAGGTCGCCATCAAATCAATGTGGTCGCCCGGACGGATCAGCCGGTTGGCGATCAGCTTGGAATTGGTGGGGACGGCGATCACGATCTTGCCGTCGGGCACAGAGAGCGCCACCTGCTGGGTCACGACGTCGGGCGTGACCAGTTGCTGGGTCAAAATCGGCTCATTGGCAAAGAGATCGACGGTCGACATCTTGCCGACCACCTGATCCATCGTGATGGCCGCGCCCACGGGCACGGAGTCCACGGGCAGGTTGCGCGT
>CAZYQJ010000880.1:0-2286 GCA_964649925.1 uncultured Litorilinea sp. | reverse complement strand
CGCGACGACGGTGCAAACCTGGCGCTGCCTTCCCCCGCGGGCGTCGCCCGCCCCACCTACCTGGCCCCAGCCGCCCAACTGCCCGGACGGTTGGACGACCCCGCGCCGCTGGTCGTCGTGGGCTTTCAGGGCATGAACGACTTCTACCCCACGCTGATCGCTCATCACTTGGCGCAGTCGGGTGTCGAAGCGCGTGCCGTCTATCTGCCCTATGACCTGATCACCCAACGCCGCTACGCCAACACCATCCACCTGGCGGGCGAGCTAGAAGACACAACCCGCCGCAAGATGCTCGCCGATGCACTGCGATCTGTCGCCCGCCCCGGCGAGCGCATCGGCCTGCCCGCCATCCTGGGGCTGGATCAGCATATGACCGTCTGGAACGACCTGCAGGCGGCAGCCGGTACACCGATCTTTGAGATCCCGACCCTCCCCTCCAGCGTGCCAGGTATCCGCCTTCACCGCGCCCTGGTGCGGCGGATCGAAGCCTTGGGCGGGCGCGTAGAGACCAATATGGCCGCCATCGGCTATGCGGCGGAAGGCGACCGGCTGATCCGGGTAGAGACCGAAAGCACCGCGCGGCCGCTGCGCCATTACGCCCAGGCGTTCTTGCTTGCCACCGGCGGCATCCTCGGCGGCGGCCTGCGCAGTGACGCCGAGGGTCGTGTGTGGGAAACCATCTTCGATCTGCCGCTGGCGATCCCGCCAAACCGCGAGCAGTGGTTCCGCACTTCGTTCTTGGATGCGCGCGGCCACCCCATCTTTCAAGGCGGCGTGGAGACCAGCCCGGACTTTCAGCCCCAGCATGACGGCCGGGTATGCTATGCCAACTTGTGGGCCGCGGGCAGCACCCTGGCCCATGCCGATCCCATCCGCGAGCGCAGCCGTGAAGGGCTGGCCGTCGCCAGTGCAGTGCATGCCGTTCAAGCCATTCTGGCCTACCTGGGCCGGTCTACCCCCGTCAAGGCCAGATAATCGGCAGGAAGAGAGCCATGCATCCTATCTCCTGGCAAACCGTAGACCACTCGCTGGACGAGTGCATCAAGTGTAATATCTGCACCAGCTACTGCCCTGTCTCGGCAGTGACCGACCGTTTCCCCGGCCCCAAGTATGTCGGCCCCCAGGCGCAGCGTTTTCGCGAACCCGGCCAGCCCATGACGCCCGACGACTCGGTCGACTACTGCTCCGGCTGCCGCGTTTGCAACGATGTCTGTCCTACGGGCGTCAAGATCGCAGAGATCAACGCGCGCGCCCGCGCCCAGATCGCAGCCGACCGCGGCATCCCGCTGCGCAACCGGCTGCTGGGCCGCAATGACAAACTGGCCGCGCTGGGCAGCATCGCGCCTGCCGCCGCTAACCTGGCGTTGCACAACCCGTTGAGCCGTCTGATCGCCGAAAAGGTGATGGGGATCGCCCGTGAAGCGCCGCTGCCGCGGTGGAGCGAAAAGGGAAGCTTCCGTGACTGGCTGCGCCGCCATGCCCGCCGCCGCTTGCGCGGCCCCAAAAAGGTCGTCTACTTCCACGCCTGCTCCACGCTGCACTATGAGCCGTTTGTGGGCCAGGCTGCGGTCGCCGTGATGGAACACCAGGGCTACGAGGTGATCGTGCCGCCGCAGGGCTGTTGCGGGCTGCCGCTGTTGAGTAACGGCGAGTTCGACGCCGCGGCAGGCTATCACCGGCGTAACGTCGCCACGCTCGCCAGCTTTGCGCGCGCCGGGTTCCCCATTGTCGGCACCAGCACCAGTTGCACGCTCACGCTCAAGGAAGAAGCGCCCGAACTGCTCGACCTGCACGACGAGGAGACGCGCAGCCTGGCGCAAGGCACCTGGGACATCTTCGAATGGCTAGCGGAGTTGCACGCCGCTGGCGAACTTCGCACAGACTTTCAGCCCCTGCCGATGGTGCTGCCCTATCATGCCCCCTGCCAACAGCGCGCCCACCGCATCGGCAAGCCCGCGCTGGAACTGCTGCGCCTCATCCCCGGCCTGGATGTGCGGGAAAGCCATGCCCGCTGCTGCGGTATTGCCGGAACCTATGGCTATAAAATCGAGAAATACCAGATCGCGATGGATGTCGGCCAGGAACTGTTTGATTTTATTGAGGCGCAGGGCAACGACCTGGCCTACACCGCTTGCGATTCGGAGACCTGCCGCTGGCAGATGGAACACGGCACGTCGATCCCCAGCCGCCACCCCATCGAATTCCTGGCCGCGGCCTATGGCCTCTATGACCTGGAAAGGCGTACGCTGCTGGGAAGGTGCTTATCATCGGCGCGGGGGCGATTGG
>CAZYQJ010000879.1:0-2288 GCA_964649925.1 uncultured Litorilinea sp. | reverse complement strand
GCGCGTCGCGCACCAGGCGCACCCCTTCAATCAGCAACAGCCCCAGCGCATGGCGATGCCGCCGCCGCTGCAATTTGCGTGCCTCTTTGATGCGTGGGTTGGCTGCGCTGGTAATCATGCAACAGGCTCCCCGTGGCTACAAGCCAAATAAAACGGCAGGGGCGATGTGCCCCTGCCGTCGAGTTCTGCCAGAACGTTTGCAACTGTGCTGCCGGACTACCGGCGCTGCACGCCTTAGCTCAACTGGGCTTTCGCCAAATCGGCCAACTGGGCAAAGGCCTGCGGCTCGCGCACGGCGAGATCCGCCAGCACCTTGCGGTCCACCTGCACATTGGCGAGTTTCAGCCCGTGGACAAAGCGGCTGTAGCTCAACCCGCTCTGGCGCGCCGCGGCGTTGATCCGGGTGATCCACAACGCACGAAAATCGCGCTTGCGGTTGCGCCGGTCGCGAAACGCATAGAATAGGGACTTCAGCATCGCCTCATTCGCCCGGCGAAAAAGCTTTGACTTCGTTCCATATTGGCCCTTCGTAAACTTGAGGACCTTTTTGTGCCGCCGGTGTGCGGCTACCTTCGGTCGAGACCGTGGCATCTTTCATTCTCCTTCCGTGAAGGCGGACCCTGCAAAGGCGGGTCACTTCGGAGCCGATCACGTACTTAGGTTTGTTTCGATAACTGTGCCAGCGACAAGCGCGGCTGCCGTTATTTTGCAGCCGAACCCGCCATCACCTTGACCGTCTTGACGATATTCTTCACCGTCGACGGTACAGCATGGCGAAACCCGCTGTTCTTCTTGCGGCGCAGGTGGGTGCGGCCCGCCTTCATCCGCATCACTTTCCCATTCTTGGTCAGGCGAAACCGCTTCGCCGTCGCCTTATGGGTCTTTAGCTTTGGCATGATTGCCTCCTATTCTGACCGTACATCGTCTCTGGCAGACTACTCAACAGACAAAAATAAACATACAAAAACGGGCTGCCGCCCGTTCTTTGTATGCCTGGATTACCGACGTGATGGCGTCTAACGCTACTCAGTCGGCGCAAGCACCATGACCATGCTGCGCCCATCCAGAACCGGTCGGGCTTCCACGCTGACGACGTCAGACACCTCGTTTGCCACCCGCTCCATCAATTCCTGGGCGACTTCGGGGTGATAGATCTCCCGACCTCGGAAGCGAATCCGCACGCGGATCTTCGCCCCCTCCTTGGCAAACTTGCGAATCTTCGTCAACACAACCTGGATATCATGCTCGTCGGTCTTAGGCCGCAGCCGGACTTCCTTAACCTCGATGACCTTCTGCGCCTTGCGCGATTCTCGCTCGCGCTTCTGCTTCTCATACAGATACTTGCCGTAGTCCATCAACCGGCAAACCGGCGGATCGGCGTTCGGCGCGACTTCAACTAGGTCTAGTTCCTGTTCCTCGGCAATCGCCAACGCATTGCGCGTCGGCATGATCCCTAACTGCTGACCATCAGCACCAATTAACCGGACTTCTCGCGCCCGAATGGCTCGATTGACTCGTGTGCTGTCTTGAACCGACGTCTTCAAACTTGCATACTCCGATTGATACTAAACTCCTTAGGTAGAAACTATAAAAACTTGGGCGATGCGAAACGCATCACGAGAGGATAACCTGGCAGCGCCCGCTGCACAGGACGCTACAATCATCAGCGACGGTCAGCCAACCGTCGCCGATAGCGAAGTATATCATTCTCTCCAGAGTGCGTCAAGTCGGCGTAAAGAAAAAAGGCTTGATCCACAGTGCCGTCACGCCCGCCAGCGCGGAGTCATCCCGGATAACGGCAGATAAACCCCTTCCGGGATGACTCACGCGCCCTGGGTTGCGCCTGCGTGGGCGTGTATGGCGGGTGTTCGTCCCAGCCCGCCCTACAATTCAGGCGAACGCTGTGCGATGCGCTGGCGCACCAGTTCTACAAATTCGCCCACCGGCATCCCGTTCTGACGGCTGCCATCGCGCTTGCGCAACGACACCGTCTCCTGTGCCACTTCCTGGTCGCCCACCACCAGCATATAGGGCACTTTCATCAACTGCGCCGCTCGGATCTTGGCGTTCATGCGGTCGGCGCTGAGGTCGGCGCGGGCACGCACCCCCACCGCGGCCAGCCGCTGCTCCAACTGCACCGCGTAGTCGTTGTGACTGTCGGTGATCGGCACAATCGCCACTTGCTGCGGCGAAAGCCAGACCGGGAAATTGCCAGCGTAGTGCTCGATCAAAAACCCGATCATGCGTTCGTGCGTGCTGAGCGGCGCGCGATGGATGCAGAGCGGGGT
>CAZYQJ010000878.1:0-2299 GCA_964649925.1 uncultured Litorilinea sp. | reverse complement strand
CGTTGGAAAAGATCCGGTAGAGGGCCGGGGCGTCTTCGGGCAGGATCTCGCGCAGGATCAACCGCTCGGTTTCGATTTCAGGGAAGGCGGCAAAGACGCTGCTCGTATCGGCGTTCATCTAGAGTGGCAGCACCACGGTGCGGCCCTCGGCGGCGCTGCGTAGGGCGGCCTCGGTGAATTCCATGTACTTGACCCCATCTTCAAACGAGGTGTGGGTGATCTTCTCCTTGCCGCGGATGGCGTTGACGAATTCCTCTTCGACGCGCCAGCCGCCGCGCTCGTTCTCCGGGATCTCGATCTCCGCCAGTTGTGCGTCTCCGCGCCGCCCGCCAAAGAGCCTGTTTTCGGAAAAGCGCAGCGTGCCCTGGCTGCCAAAGAGATAGGCTTCGGGCGCGCCCAGCAACCCGGCGACGCTGGAAACCTGCAGGTGCATCTGCGCGCCGCAGGCCATGTCGGCCACGACGTCGATGTGTTCGGGGATGCGCACGGCCTTGAGCCTGCCATCGTCGCCGCGGCGCATCTTGACAAAGGTCTTGCCCATGGCAGTCACCGCGGTGGCTTCGCCCACCCAGCGCAGGATCGCCTCGTACCAAATGCCCATCGTCATGGTGTTGAAGCCGCTCAGGTCAAAGTCGTGACGCCAGTGGAGCGGGGCGTCGGGGTCGAGGAACTGTCCCCCGGCGCGGACTTCAATCGCCAGGAAGTCGCCCAGATAGCCCTCGGCCAGCAGCCGCTGGATGGTCTTGTCCACGCCCAGGGTAAAGGGCGACGGGACGATCTGCGCGACGAGCTTGGGGTGGGCCTGGGCGACGGCGAGCATGGCATGGGCTTCGGAGGCATCACGCGCCATGCGTGCCTCACACATGACATGCTTGCCCGCGTCCAGCGCGGCGATGCTCAGGCGGGCGTGCATGTAGGGCCATGTACCGATCACGATGGCATCGATGTTGGGGTCGGCGATGATGTCCGACCAGTGATCCGCGACCTGGGGGATGCCGAACTGCTTGGCAACGCGCTGGCCGGATTCGGGGGTGCGGTTGGCGACGCTGGCGATCTCCACGCCCTCAATGGCTTGCAGGCCGGGGATGTGTCTGCTGGTGGTGTTTGCGCCGGCGCCGATCACGCCCACGCGGATGATATCACTGCTCATGGGGTGTCTCCTCTGTTTGGGATGATGGGGCTGCGCCCGCCTGTCGAAAGGCTTGGGCGCGCTGGACATAGATGTCGGCGGCGTGACGATTGCGTTCGATCTCTTCCGGGGTCAGGCTGCGCACCACCCTGGCCGGGCTGCCCAGGATCAACGATCCGGGCGGGAAGGTCTTGCCTTCAGTCACCAGCGCGCCCGCGCCGACCAGCGAGTCTTCGCCGATGACCGCGCCGTTGAGCAGGACGGCGCGCATGCCGATCACACTGTTGTTGCCGATGCGCGCCCCGTGGACGATGGCCCCATGCCCGATGGTGACGCCGCTGCCGACCATGACTGGAAAGCCAGGGTCGGCGTGAAAGATAGCCCCTTCCTGGATGTTGGTGCGTGTGCCGATCCAGATCGCCTCTACATCGGCGCGCAGCGAGGCATGAAACCAGACGCTGCACTCAGCGGAGATGGTGACATCGCCCACCACGACTGCGCCAGGGGCCAGGTAGACCGACGGGTGGATTTGGTTGGGCCGGAAGGTGGTGTGAAACATACGCTGTCCGCCTGCTTGGTGGTTGCAGGCTCCTATTGTACGATCTGTGTATTGTTCCGGCAAGGCAGCGCACCCCATCCTGCTTTGCTCCCCATTCCGCATCTAGAGAAGGAGAGTCCATGGCGCCCATACGTTTTGCGCTGATCGGCGCGGGCAACATTGCCAAAATCTATGTCCAAGCGTTTGCCGAAATCCCCGATGCGCGGGTCTCGGTCGTGTGCAGCCGCACCCAGGCCACGGGCGAGGCGTTGGCCGCGACCTGTGGTGCGGTCTGGCTGCCTGACTATCGCGAGGCAGTGGCGCGGCCGGATGTGGATGCCGTGGTGGTGGCGACGCCCAGCGGTGTCCACGGCGAGGTGGCCGTGGCCGCGGCCCAGGCAGGCAAGCATCTTTTGGTGGAGAAGCCGCTGGAGATCACGCTGGCGCGCGCCGATGCGATCATCGAGGCGGCGCAGCAGGCGGGTGTGGTGCTGGCCTGTGTCTTTCCGCTGCGTTTTGCCGCCGGAGTGGGCCAGGCCAAGGCTGCGCTGGAGGCGGGACGTCTGGGCCGCCTGACACTGGCCGATGTCTATGTCAAATGGTACCGGCCCCAGAGCTACTATGACAACCCC
>CAZYQJ010000877.1:0-2308 GCA_964649925.1 uncultured Litorilinea sp. | reverse complement strand
CTGGGCGTGGTGGGCCATGAGGGCAGCACGCTGATCGTTGTCCTCAATGGGCTGCGGATGCTGGCGCTGCGTCCGGCCCCGCTGGAAACCGCTGCGTAGCCAGCAAGGCGATCAAAAACTCAGGGGCATACGACGTGGTATGCCCCTGATGTCGCTGTCTTGTCTACCCGGACGTTTGGACGAGGTTTGCATCTCTGGCAAACCTGTCTATACTGAAAGGGAGCCGACGCTTGGTTGGCCGTTTTGTCAGCCTGTCCACCCCAATACGACGATGCCCATGCACACAGGTGAGAGTCATCATCTGCATATCGCACCTACGTGTCGGGGGCGCACGTAGGTACAGGGATCGGTTGTTTGTGTGGACGTAGGGGAGTTCCACGCACCGGCAAGGGTGCAAACGTCCTGCACTGGATAGTGAAATCGCGCTACCCATGTTGTAGTCACCATTGTAGAAGCATATTCGACAACTGTCTGGTATCGTTTTGTGCCACTTGATATGATGAACAATCCAACCAACGGATCGCCCCCTGGATTTGCCGCGTTGCTTGCCGGTCACCTTCGCCAGAGCATCTACAGCTACAGCCAACTTGCCCAGCTTTCAGGTGTGCCTAAGCGCACGATCGTCAACTGGCTGGACGGGTCTGTCCAGCGGCCCCGGCGTTGGCAAAGCGTGGTGCGGCTGGCCCTGGCCTTTCGCCTGACCGCGGCAGAGACTGATGCGCTGCTGTGCGCTGCCGGGCTGCCTGCGCTGAAGACCTTGCACAGCCAGTGTAGCCAGCCGGAAGATGTGGCGTTGTTGAGGCAGTGGCCGCCCGGCGCACAGGATCACCATGCCATTCTCAATGCGGTCGCTGCCGACCAGGCGTTGATCCGCTGCTACTGCCTTCAGGTGGTTGCCACGAACGAGCGGTTGGATTCGTTTTTCCTCACAGACGTGCCGTTCTCCTTTGAGGAGATATTTCAAGAGCCGGATGTGCGTCTGCTCTATGGCGCGGCTGCGGTCAGCCCGGTGGGCAATGGGCTGGCGGGTACCGCCGGTGAGGTCATCCCCTGGCCTAGCCTGCGCGACCATCTGCGCCGCGCTGTGATCGTAGGGCCGCCCGGCAGCGGCAAGAGTTGGCTGCTGCGCCATGAGGCACTCCGTTTGGCTCGCCAGGCACTCGCCAGCGACGGTGCAGCCGCGCCCATCCCTTTTTTGCTGCGTGTGACCGATCTGGCCGCACATCTCAGTTGCCCCGTCATGCCAGAGCAGGTATTGCGTGCCATCGCCAGCCAGTGTGCGATCCAGGCTGTGGGGCGGGCGGAACCGTCCCTTGTCGCCGCGCTGAACCGTCTTCTGATCGAACAGCCGGCGCGCACGGTCTTTCTGCTGGACAACAGTCTGGGAGAGCCAGAGCACGCAAGCCGGGTGGCGTTGGCGCGGCGGGCGGTGGACCTCCTGGCGCGCACGACGTCAGGGAGCATCTGGGTGACGGCGCGCCATTTGGGGTATGCTGGCCCTCCCTTTCCGTTGGATGGATGGCCGCAGGGTGCGGAGTTGGAACTCACCCCCCTACGCCGATCTGCCATGCTGCAGATTGTGCGCGCCTGGTACCCTGACCAACCGCGCCGCACGCAGGCATTTCTGGAGGTGTTGGGGCGCTCGCTTACGTTGGAAGACCAGGCATCCAACCCGCGCCTGCTCCATGTCTACTGCCGGTTGATGGCCGGACTCGATCTGGCGCGTCTGCCCTGTATCTGTGAACTCCAGGATCAGGCATTGGCGTTGATGCTCCAGCGCGAGGGGGAGACAGCGCACCCATCTTCGGCGGAACCGATGCGCTGGCAGGTGAAGCTGCGCCTGTTGCAGCAGCTGGCCTGGGAACTTGCCACCTATCAAGGTCAGTGGCATTGGCATCTGGCCGGGGAACCGCTGGAGGCTTTGTTGGACCAACTGCTCGAAGCGCAGCAACTGAGTACCAGCTACGCTCCTTCTGGAAAGAGGTGCTACCCTGGGATTTTATGGGAGTTGAGCGAGCAAGACGGGCTGCTGGTCAAGGGCGAAGTCTCGCGCGAGGGGTTGGTCAGTATCCTGCCTTATGCGTTCTTGCACCGTGCCTTGCACACATTTTTGGTGGCCCGGCATGTGGTAAGCCGCTATCTTGCGCACGGTACGGAAGCGCAAGAATTGATTGAATTGGCACACTGCGATCTGTCCCATCCCGGCTGGCTCGATGTGGCGGCGCTGTTGATGGAATATACCGGCGTTGCTCCGCACCCCAAAGCTACCTTACTACACCGCTGGCTGTGTGAGCATCTTCCTGCCGCA
>CAZYQJ010000876.1:0-2309 GCA_964649925.1 uncultured Litorilinea sp. | reverse complement strand
CAAAGAGAAAGCTGGAATAAAAGAGGAGGCCCCCCAGCACAAAGGTAAAAAAGCTAAACTGCCCCAGCCGCGGGAACGGCATCTCACGGTTGCCCAAAATGAAAGGCAGGATAAAGATGGCAAAGCCTTCCAACATCGGCACGGCAAACAAAAACATCATGGTGGAGCCGTGCATGGTGAACAACTCGTTGAAGGTGTCCGGGCCGAGAAAGGTATTCTCTGGACGGATCAACTGGACGCGGATCAGCAGCGCGTTGACCCCGCCCAGCAGAAAGAAAATAAACGCGATTGTCATGATCCGGCTGCCCAGGGCATCGTTCTGGAGCGACCGGAACCAACCGATGAAGCCTGGCGGATCGGCCCAGGTCTTTTCCAACCGCTCATTGATCGGTTCGGTCGGCGACAGAACGCCGGGCCGGTCCCGCAGCGGCGCTTCAACGGGTGTGACTCTCTCGGTCGATCCGCGTGCCCCCAGTTCAGCGGTCATACTCTCTCCTATCGGTCACAGTGTGACGTATGCTTATTCCAACGTGGACAGGTATTCCAGCAACGCCTGTAGCTCCGTTCCCGTCAGGTCGGTTGGCGGCATAAAATTGCCAGGTTTGATGTGCTGCGGGTCCATAATCCAGCCGCCCAGGTTTCCCCGGTTATTGGCGACGCTGGCCGCGGCCAACATGCGCCTGCTTGCCAGGTGGGTCAAATCCGGCCCCAGCCTGCCCGTCGCGGCAGTACCCGCGATGGTGTGGCAGTTCATACAGCCGGTTTCCAGGAAGAGTTCCAGACCGCGCTGGGCCAGTGGATCAGTGGGGATTGGGGCCGGTTGGCGCTGCTGATCCAGCCAGGCCGCCAACTGATCGGCAGGTTCGGCCACGACGACAAACTGCATCTTGGCGTGCTGCACCCCGCAGAACTCGGCGCACTCCCCCCAATACTCCCTCGCGACATCTGCCTGAATCCAGAAGCGGTTGGTCATGCCGGGGTTGAGGTCCAACTTGCCATGGAGTTCCGGCACCCAAAAGCTGTGGATCACATCATCCGAGACAAGTTCGATCTCCACCGGCTGGCCTACAGGGATGTGCAGTTCGTTGGCTGTGACGACCTGATAGTCAGGGTAATGCACCTCCCACCACCACTGGCGACCGATCACCCGAATGGTCATGACAGGCGCGACGGATGGGTCTGCCAGGGAGCGCAGCACGCCGATCGTCAGCCCATTGACGGCCAAGAGGATGAGCGCGGGCACGACCAGCCCACCCAGCCAGACAACCCGCACCAGGCCGGGCCTCAGTTCGCGACGCTCGTCCGGCTCCTGCCGCCGTCGCCGGAACAAGCCCACCAGCATAAACCCCATCACCACCACATAGACGACCCCGCCTATCGCCAACAAAATCCACCACAGATTGGCGATGGCTGCGGCTGCCGGTCCTTGTGGATTCACCGCAGCAGGCGCGGCCCTGCACCCGGCCAGCAGCCCCAACGCCAGCAACAGAGGGGCGCATCGAACAAACGCATGCAGGGATGGGCGGTTGGTTGGCTGGGTTTGCGCTGTGTCCCAATTGCCCACGGGTTCCACCTTCCTTGTATCAAATGCAGTCCGGAATAGCGTGCTGCCGCCGCAAGAAATAGAACACCCGCCCCACACCCCCTTATGCACAGGTGGAGGGAGTCAACATGCGGCAGTCAGATAACCAGGGAGCCGACCAACTCAGGAGAACGGTGAGTGTGCGTTTCACCCTAGCCGAGCAGGGGGCAATTGATCAGTAATCTTGCCACGTGCCCAGAGACCCCTGGCGGCGCGACCCTATCTCGTCCTGTATCCTGGCTTTATACAGAGGATGCTAGTGCCTTTGATTTGAGTTTGCTACGCTGGCAGCCGGGGAACGCGTGTGAGGCTGCCGTGGCAATCCAAGGAGGGGACAAGCGAGCGACATGCGGGATCGTCGTCACGGCAATCTATCTGCTCGGCATGATCGAATGGAAGGATCGCACAATCTGGAGGATGGGGATTGATTCGGCGGCGGTTCTTGTCTGCTACCTTGGCAGCCTGGGCGTGCTCTACACGCTGCGCTGATCGCCCGCAACAGGACCGCTGCATCCAGTCTGACAATAGACCGAGAGTTGAAAGGAGTCGAACCATGCAGTTCAAAGATGGTGCGTCAGTTTATACTGCGGACGGCCAGGAGGTAGGCCGGATCGACCGCGTGGTGATCGACCCCCGCACAGACGAGATCACCCATGTCGTCGTGCGGAAGGGGTGGCTGTTTACTGAGGACAAAGTGGTGCCGGTTTCGTGTCTCGACACAGCGTTC
>CAZYQJ010000875.1:0-2321 GCA_964649925.1 uncultured Litorilinea sp. | reverse complement strand
TGCCTGCCGACCGGCAGCGGATCGAGGTGGCCGGTTATGTGGCCGATGGCCGCGCTTGGGCCGATTTGCGCCTGGTCAAAGACAACACAGTCCTTGCGACTGCCGCCAATGCGGCCCAACTGCGTACCTGGTGGACGTTTGTACCGGGCACGCATCACTTCTGGATCGAAGGGCGGCCCACGCCCGACGCCGATTGGGTGCGGACAGCACCGGCGTTGGTGGTCGTGGAAGCATCCGGCAGCGCTGCGCCAGGCGCGACGACCGTCGCCACAAGGGATTGATTCACGCCAACCAGTCATTGGCACAGAAGATTAAGCAGGCTTCCTGATGCCGTTGCCATTACTGCTATACTATATCTAAATCTAAATCTAAAACCAGAGACAGCGCACCGCGTTGTTCTGCCGCCAAACACCGAAGGAACGAACCTATCATGCGTCATCCACTTCTGCTGCGTATCGCATTGATTGCCTTGCTGATGGCAGCGATCCTGGGTCTGGGGCCAGGCCAGGCGTTTTTGCGCCAGATCACTGGTCCCGCACAACCCGAAACGGCTGTCATGGCGCAAGACACAACCCAAAGCCACCCCCAACAAGCAACGGACGACCTGCCACCGGCCCTTGTCGATTCATCTCCTGCGGATAATGCCATCTGGGACGGCGGGCCGGTGGTCTTTACGTTTGACCAGCCCCTGGATGCCGCAACCGCTACCGCTGCGCTGACGGTGGATCCGGCACTGCCTGGAACCGTTGAACTCTCCGCAAATGAACTGACCTTCACGCCGGACAGAGAGCCGGAACCGGGGACACGCTATACATTCCGCTTTGCGCCTGAGTTGGCATCGGAGGCAGGCGTTGCCCTGGCTGGTCCCCTCGAAATCACACTGCAAACCGCTGTGCCGCTCCAGGTGACATCCGTTCAGCCGGAGGATGGCGCAGCCGAAGTAGATACGGACAGCCAGATCATCGTCACCTTCAACCGGCCCGTCGTGCCGTTGACCGGCGTGGACGAGCAAGCGGACTTGCCCTCCCCTCTCACGATTGAACCCGCAGTTGAAGGGGAAGGACGCTGGCTCAACACCTCAGTCTTTGTGTTCCAGCCCGCGACGGCCTTTGCCGGTTCCACCGAATACACGGTCACCGTCGCGGGGATCACCGGGCTGTCGGGTGAAACGCTGGCAGAGCCGGTCACGGTACGTTTTACGACAGCCTCCCCGATTGTCGTGGATGCCAGCCCAGCCGGTGGTCAGGTGCGGCCTGATGCGACTGTGCGCGTCGAGTTCAGCCAGCCGATGGACCCGCAAAGCACCGCCGATGCCTTTAGCCTCGCCCAAGCCGACGACCCTGCGGCCACCGTCGAGGGCGAACTAGACTGGATCAACGCCAACCGGACGCTGGTCTTTACCCCGACCGCTACCTTGGAGTTCGGCACGCGCTATGTGATCAAAGTCGCGGCCTCCGCCCAACCCGCCAGCCAACAAGGGACGCTGCGCGAGGACTTCACGCGCAGCTTTGCCGTCGTTCCGCTGCCCGCCGTGGATACTGTCTCGCCCGTTCAGGATGCGCAGGAAGTTTCGCCGGATGCCTCCGTCATCATCCGCTTCAACGCGCCGGTCAGCCCCACCCTAGTGCTGGAAAACGTCCAGGTCACGCCCATGTTGACCACGACGCAGGTTTTCAGCTATTACTCCGAGTACCTGAACGAACTCCAGTTGAGTTGGTTCAAGGAGCCGCGTACCACCTATACAGTCACGGTGGGCGCAGAAGTCGCCGACGAATATGGCAATACCCTCGGTGAAGATTACACACTGACCTTCACCACCGGCGACTATCCGCCTTTTGCGCGGCTGGAAACCGAACAGTTCACCCATTTCAGTGCCTATTCCGGCACGCGCGCCAGCCTGCTCTACCGCAACGTCAATGAAGTCAACGTGGACTTGTACCGCCTGCCGGAAGAAGAACTATGGAAACTAACCGGCAGCAACCGCTGGCAGGCCTGGGAAAACTACCAGATGCCCAATGGCGCGGCCAATCTCATCTGGTCGCGCAGCTATGACACCGACGGCGAAACCAATGTGACCGTCCGCCAGGTCATCACCCTGACGGACGAAGCAGGCGATGTTCTGACGCCCGGCCTCTATTTCTTGCAGGTGCAGCAGCCCGAAGGTACATCCACCGAAAGCGGGATGTTCAATCGCAGCCAGTCGGTCATTGTCATCAGCAATAACAACCTAACCTTCAAACGCAGCCAGCGTGAGACAAGCCTGGCCTGGCTGACCGACTTACAGACGGGCGAACCCGTCGCCGGCCAACCGCTGCGCTTCT
>CAZYQJ010000874.1:0-2326 GCA_964649925.1 uncultured Litorilinea sp. | reverse complement strand
GATAGGCCAGCACCCGCTTGGTCATTGGCTTATCCAACGCCAACGCCAGCGTCAGAACCTTTGATCCCGTGTAGGGGATACGCAGCATCTCCAAGAGCGCAGGGACCTGCGCCTCACGGCCATCACCCCAATGCCCTTCGCAGATATTGAAGCAGATGTCCGGCTGCAGCTTTTCCAGATTGCCAAGCAGCGTGCGGTCTCCCTCCAGGAAAGTTGCTTCATGCCCGCCCGCTTCCAGCGCGCTGATCAACGCCTGGATTGTCGTCTCTGAATCCAGATCATCCCACTGGTCGGGCGGCATCCCAGGCCAGGTCGGCGCATTCTTCTTGAGATTCGCCAGCACAGCCGCTCGCATCCGGCGCATTGGGTGTAGCTCATCCATGGCTGTTCCCGTTCAAGGTCGGCTGATCCGATGCCAAATCTGACTTCACTGCCCCCCAATCAATGCGGGTCAATCGCTGGTGGGTCGCCTCATACCCCTCCGGGGCAAGATATAGCTTGCGCCCATCCAATAGGGCGCTGACCCCCTCCTGCCCCGGTTCGCCATTCTCGCGCGCCTGCCGCTGGCACGCTGGGCACGTCGTCGGGTCATGCCGCGCGTACCGATCCGGCTGGGTATACGCGCTCATATACCCCTCATAATTCCGCACCACCACACGGTCTACCGACTGGCTGATCACATAATTGGGCATCACTGGAATCTTGCCGCCGCCGCCCGGCGCGTCGATGACGTAAGTCGGAATCGCATACCCCGACGTGTGGCCTCGCAACGCCTCCATGATCTCGATTCCAACGGCCACCGGCGTGCGAAAATGCCCTGCACCATGCACCAGGTCACACTGGTAAAGATAGTACGGGCGCACCCGGTTCATCACCAGTTTATGGCACAACTCCTTCTGCACGTTTGGGCAGTCGTTGATGCCTGCCAACAACACGCTCTGGCTGCCCAACGGAATCCCCGCATCGGCCAGCCGCGCCAGTGCGCCCGATACCTCTGGCGTGATCTCACGCGGGTGGTTGAAATGAATGTTCATCCACAGCGGGTGGAACTGGCGCAGCATCGCAACCAGTTCCGGCGTGATCCGCTGCGGCAGAAAGACCGGCACACGCGTCCCGATGCGGATGATCTCCAGGTGTGGAATGGCGCGCAGCCGTCGTAGCACATCCTCCAACACCCGTTCCGGGATCGTCAGCGGGTCGCCGCCCGACAACAGCACATCGCGCACCTGCGGCGTTTGGGCAATGTACTCGATCTGCCGGTCATAGTCCTTGCGGCTGAACTGCGCCGCCGGGTCCCCGACAATACGGCTGCGCGTGCAGTACCGGCAATAACTGGCGCACTGTGTCGTCACCAGCATCAACACGCGATCCGGATAGCGATGCACCAACCCTGGAACCGGCGAATGGGCTGCTTCGTTGAGCGAATCTACCATCTCCGCATCAAACGGGACCAGTTCCGCGGCAGTCGGTATGATCTGCCGCCGGATCGGGCAGTTGGGATCATCTGGGTCCATCAGGCTGGCGAAATACGGGGTCACGTCCACACGAAAATGCCCAGGGGCCGACAGTCCAGCTACTTCATCGGACGTCAGGCGGATCACCTGGGCAAAATCCTCTACTCGGTTCAGGCGATGGCTCAACTGCCAGCGCCAGTCCTGCCACTGCTCAAGCGGTACATCTCTCCATGGGTGCGGTTGCCTGGGCCAACCAGGAGGCTCCTGACTGTCTGACTTTTGCTCTTGCATGCTCTCATTCTGCCTTTCCACCAGCACGACAAAAAAAGCCGCCCAACGCATCTCGAACACGACGCCCGCTCAGCGCCCGTCCGGTCAATGTTGAACGACTTCCAGGGAATTACAAGGTGATTACTCTACACCGTTATCCTGCATCAGCAGGGCAAAATGTGCAAATTCTCCCTGCCCTCCCACCAATTTCCACAGAGGCAGAATCCGTATTATTTGATGCGTCGTGCCAGTTCTGCCTCTACGTCCTGCCAGGTCAGACCGCGCGCCGCCAACAACACCATGCTGTGATAGACCAGATCGGCCAATTCATACACAATCCGGTCATCGCTCTCACGGCTGGCCGCCACTACGACCTCAACCGCCTCTTCCCCGATCTTCTTCAATATCTCGGTCTCACCCGCGGCGTACAGCTTCGCCGTATAGGATTCCGCAGGCGCATGGGTCCTGCGCCCTTCTACAATCTGGAAAACCTCTTCCGCTACACTTGCCATAAATTCCTTCAATCACTGATCGCCTGTACAGCAGAGTCCACCGGATCAACCTGCCGCGCCGAGGCCGCGAAAAAAGCAACTCACAGCCCC
>CAZYQJ010000873.1:0-2327 GCA_964649925.1 uncultured Litorilinea sp. | reverse complement strand
GGAGCGCGCGATCCAGATATTTGTTGCCGCGCTCGCAGCTGGTTTCGGGTGCGAAGAGACAGGCGTGGCAGGCGGCGGCGTGCAGGGTGCGGCCACCGCGGCTGGGTGGGTGTTCGGCGCAAAGGGGGTCGCTGGCGCACAACTGAGCTGCTTCCAGGGCCTGGACGATGTGGCGTTGCAGTGTTTCGGGGCGTCCCAGGCTGACGAGCCCGCCGAGGGTGCCTTCACTATCTGGGGCCGAGGTGTAGATGAGCACGCCGGCCATGGGACCGCCTTCCTTTGCGGCCGGGCGGGAGTAGAGGCGCTCGCGGATGCTGGCGGTGGCATAGCCGCTTTCCAGGGCTAGCTGGCGGATGAGGGCATGGGAGAAGGTGTGGAGGAGGATGTAGCGCATACCGGGGAATCCGTCTTCTGGTGGGTCGATGAAACGGGCCTCCCGCCACTTGATGTGGGCATTGTGGAACTGCTCGCCGCGTCGGGCAAGGGCGGGACGTTGCAGCCACTGTTGGAGCTTTTGCTCGTTAAATTTGATGAAGATGCCTTCACCTCGCACTTCGGCGGCGGGCACCCAGGTGGGTGACTCACGAGACAAAGGTGCGGGATCAATTTGGACGTCCAAATCAGGGTCGGTCAGCTCGCCAAAGGCATCGAGCCGGGTGAAGCCGACCATGGCCCGCACCTCGCGCAGGCGTTCGACGAGCAGCACCTGGTCGATGACGTCGCGGTAACGGGCTGGCGGCTCGACCGGCTGCAGGCGGAAGTCGGGGCCATTGAGTTTGGGCGTGTAGTTGGTGAAAACCTGCCACTCGGGGACTTTGAGGTCTGGTTGCTCGCCTGGCGGTTCTGCTTCTCCGGCGTCTTCTTTGCGGCGTTGCTCAATTGCCTGCCAGATCTCATCATGGGCAAAGTCGTTGAACGCGCCATCAAGCTGGCCTATTTTGTCGAGTAATTCGACACCGTCGACCGTTTTAACATTCTGCAATTTTGCCCAGTTCTCATTGACCAGTTTTGCCAGCTTTCCGCTCTGGACCGGAATGGCGATGGTGCTGTAGACGACGGGGAACCAGGTGTTTGACGCCCCGAGGATGAGGGTGCGCATATGGTGTCCGCACTCTTCGCTATCGTAGTCACGCAGATGAGGGCGGCGACCACGGCAGAAAGGCATCTTCTTGCGGTTATTGGGTCCGAAGGCTTCAGCCAGACGCCGGCGATTTTCGCACGTCTGGCAGCGCACCTCCAGATCGCGCGCCTCGCCACTGGCTCCGTATTCAATCAGACGCAGATAGGGACTGTCGCAAGAGTCGCCACGGTGAACAAACTCTACCCAGGGGAAGTCGTCCAGGTGGCCGTTTTCGCAGGCGACGAGGAAGCGCGCAGGGAGGACTTCAGGTTTCTTGCCCTTGTTGCAGTTAACGTGACGGTACACATTGCGGTCCGGATGGATAGGATCGTCATCGAGATCAAACAGCCCACTTCCGATGCGGGCCAGGAGCCGGCAGCGGGGACATACCATCCAGCGCGGGAAGGTGGCCACGGGCACACCGACTCTGGCAGCAGGATCGCTGAAGGGGTCGGCTGGAAGTCCGGAATCGGGCACGACCGGCGGCGCCAATAGCTTCTTCACGTCGGGTAGCTCGTAGCGCACGGCCATCAGCAGGCGGTCTTCGACTACAGGATGGACGTATTGGGGATCTATGGGCCAGTCCTCGAGGCCGGTGACGATGACCGATAGCTTAGGGAGGTCGACGATGGCGCCCACGCCGTAGGTGTACATCAGCTGGCTGGGCCGGATTTCGCCTACTCGTACCGGATGTTGTGTGGTCATGTTGGCGTTGCTCCAAAGTGGCTAATAGGTCACGCAATGGCGCGGAGGCGCAATGTTTTTTCTTTGGGGCTTTGCGCCTTTGCGTGAGGCTTCATGTTGTTTCTTCAGTGCGGTCGTCTACCCAGGCGCCGGCGGGTTGGCGGTCCATGCCGTGGTCGCGCAGGATGAGGTTCACACCGGGCTCAACGTCGCGCAGGGAGTTGAGGCAGGTGAAGCGTGTCCAGTCGGCCTCGTCCGGCTGGGATAGAAGATTCAGGGTGCGGCCGTCCTTGCGCGCTTGATAGCCGAGGATAGCACCGTCTTTGGTTATTTCAGCGCGCTCAAGCCAGCGGTCGATACGGTCTTTGAGCATCTGACGCACTTGCGTCTCGACGGCGTTACTCTCGGAAACCATTCCCGCGCGGTGGCTGATGGCCTCCACAGCTTTTTTCACGAACTCGTGGTCATGGTCCAGCGTGCCAGCGGCCGCATTGGCATTGAAACGCTCGCCAAGCAGGCGCAG
>CAZYQJ010000872.1:0-2331 GCA_964649925.1 uncultured Litorilinea sp. | reverse complement strand
TTCAAGGCGCATTGATAGAGGGTCACTTGCACAGCCGGTTCGGGCGGCGCCGGCAGCAAGGCCGTCACCTGCCCCGCGGCGCTGCGCCGATCGATCTGCACCACCTCGGCCAGACAGGCGCGCCCCTTGCCGTCGAGCAGCACCAGCTTCATCCCCGGCCGGGCGCGCAGCACGCGCGTCAACTGGTGGTGCAGCGGCGTCAGGTCCAGGGTGCTGCCCACCCCGTCCCAGGTTGCCGGGAGGAAAAAACGCTGCAATCCACTGGTCATTACATCCATAGGGATCCCAGACAAGCTATACGGTGGGTTTGCGCGCCACCAACGCCACCCAATCCCCTTCCTGCAAACGGTTCACGACATCAAGCCCATGACGCCGGGCGGCCTCGATCACCAGGTCGGCGCGGTCCTCGATGATCCCGGCCAGGATCATCGCCCCGCCAGGGGCCAGCGGCTCGGCCAGCGGGACATTGTCATAGTGGGAATCAAACAGCTTTGCCAGCACCTCGGCCAGGATATTCGCCACCACGACCTGAAAACGCCCGGCCATGCCCGCGGGGACGCTCTCCTGGCGCACCTCCAGCGGGCCATCCGGGGCCGGGCGCAGCCCGTTGGCGAGCGCGTTCTCTGCCGCCACGCGCACCGCAATCGGGTCAATGTCGGTGGCGACCAGCGTCGTTGCGCCCAACTTGGCCGCGGCAATGGTCAGCACGCCGCTGCCCGTCCCCACGTCCAGCACCGCATCGCCGGGCGCGACTACCTCCTCCAGCGCGGCCAGGCAAAGCCGCGTGCTGGGATGCAGCCCCGTGCCAAAGGCCATCCCAGGATCTAATTCAATCACCAGGTCGCCCGGCGTGCTCTCCACGTTTTCCCAACTGGGTTTGAGCAGCAGCCGCTTGCCAACGCGCATCGGCTTGTAGAACTTCTTCCAGGCGTGCGCCCAATCTTCCTCGCGCACGGTGCGGATGGTCGGCTCTGGAATGGGGTAGATGCGCCCCAAGAACCACAGCCCTTCCTCGATCTGGCGGCGGATAGTCTCCCCGCGCGCGCCGGGCTTGATGTAGGTCTTGACGACCAGCCGGTACTCCCCCTCGACAGGCTGTTCAAAATCATCAAAGCCGGTGGCCTCGATCACCGCGCCGCCGCCGCTCGCTTCGCCTGCCTCGCTGTCCTCCGCATACCCGCCGCCGTTATAGCGGTTAAAGAGTTCGCTCACCGCCTCCGCAGCCTCGGAATCCACTTCCACCGCGATTTCCAGCATCTCACCTGGTTGCATTGGGATCTTCCTCCGGCAAAAAAGAAGACCGGGAATGCCTCTCCCGATCTCCACGCCAGTTCCTCTCGATCAGCACCCGAACCGTAGCCGTCTACGCCAACGCTAATCGGTGCCAAAAATGCGGTCGAAGAAGCCTTTTTGCGGCTCAAAATTGTCATCGCCCAAGGATTTGCCTAACTCCCGCAGCAGTTGCTTTTGCTCATTGCTGAGGTTGGTCGGCGTCAACACGCGCACGCTGACGATCATATCGCCGCGGCCATTGCGCTGCAAGCGCGGGATGCCCTGGCCGCGCAGCCGGAACGTGCGCCCTGTCTGCGTACCGGCAGGGATCTCGAGCTCGTCCTGCCCCCCTTCCAACGTGGGAACCTTCACCGTTGCGCCGAGCGCAGCCTGGGCGATGTTGATCGGCAGATCCACATGAATATCAAACTGGTCGCGCTGGAAGATCGGGTGGGGTTCCACGCTGACGACGACATAGAGGTTGCCTGGCGGCCCGCCCATGTAGCCTGCTTCCCCTTCACCCGCCAGCCGGATGCGCGTACCATCGTCCACACCCGCGGGGATCTTGACATTGATCTTGCGCGTCACACGCACACGTTTGCTGCCGTTGCACTTGGTGCAAGGCGACGGGATGACCTCACCGGTGCCGTTACAGGTGGGGCAGGTCGTGGCGGTGATGACCGCGCCAAAGAGCGGGCTTTGCTGGCGGCGGCGCACTTCACCCGACCCATTACAGGTCGAGCAAGTGACCGGCGATGTCGGCGGCTCGGCCCCTGTGCCGTCACAGCGGTCGCACATCTCCATGCGCGGGATCTCCAGTTCGCGCTCTGTACCGAAGGCTGCCTCCTCAAAGGTCAGGCGAATGTCGGCGCGCAAATCGGCCCCACTGCGTGCGCGGCGGCGGCTGCGCCCCGTGCTTGTCGCGCCAAAGCCGCCAAACAACTCCTCAAAAATGCTGCTGAAATCGCCAAAGCCCCCGTTGAAATCGCCAAAGCCTGCGCCTTGCAGCCCATCGTGGCCGAAGCGGTCATAGGCGGCCCGCTTCTGATCGTCACTCAG
>CAZYQJ010000871.1:0-2334 GCA_964649925.1 uncultured Litorilinea sp. | reverse complement strand
ACGGTCATGACCTCGGTGATGATGGGCAGGCCGGTGGCCTCGCGTGCCTCGGCCAGATAGCGCAGCCCTTCCTCGCCCAGGCCCTGGAAGCTGTAGGGGCTGGTGCGCGGTTTGAACGCGCCGCCGCGCAGGATTTTTGCGCCTGCTTCCTTGACCGCATGGGCGATCTCGACGGTCTGCTGGCGGCTTTCGACGCTGCATGGGCCAGCCATGACGATGATCTCCTGGTCGCCGATGCGTACCTGCCCGTCTGCCAATGCGACGACGGTGTTTTCCGGGCGGGCGCTGCGGCTGCTCAGTTTGTACGGTTCCTGGATGCGAACCGTCTCATGCACACTGTCCAGGGCATTGAATGTCTCGCGGCTGATGCGGGTCAGGTCGCCGACCAGCGCAACGACGGTGCGCTGTGCGCCGTAGATGGGGTGGGTCTGTACCCCCAGAGCTTCGGCGCGTTCGATGACCTCCTGAATCTCTGCGGCGGTTGCATTGGGTTTCATGACTACGATCATCGGGACTCCTCCTTGTTGTGTTTCTCGGTTTCTGGTTTGTCGGTTCGAGCAACCATGGATAAGTGCGATCAGATTTGCAGGACTTCGGATTGGGCAGCCGAATTTTCGTGATGCAACGGCGTGGCAGGCGGATAGCTGCCCAAGAGTTTGACAAAGACGGCCTGGCTCAGGAGATGCAGCAGGGCCTCACCGGCGGCAGCGTCCTGCCAATGGCCGTCGAAATCCACATAGAAGACATACTGCCAGGGCCGGTTGCGCCGCGGACGGCTCTCGATTTTGGTGAGGTTGATCTTGCGCTCGGCAAACAGCCCCAGGGCGTGATAGAGCGATCCCGGTGTGTTGGGGACGGCAAAGACCAATGACGTCTTGGCTGCGCCCTGAACGGCGGCATCGCCCTTGCCGAGCAGGAAGAAGCGGGTGTAGTTGTGGCGCAGGTCTTCAATCCCTTCCTCAACGATTTCCAGGCCGTAATGCTTGGCGGCCAGCTTTCCGGCGATGACGCCGACGCCAGGCGTGGGGTTAGCGACCAGGTCTTTGGCGCTACCTGCGGTGTCATACCAGGGTACGGCGGTAAGGCGGTTGCGGTTCAGAAAGCCTTCGCACTGGGCAAGCGCCTGGGGATGGCTGCGCACCTCACGGATCTCGGCGGCCTGGCCGGGCAGCGCGAGCAGGTTGTGGCGCACGCGCTTCAGGATTTCGCCATGCACCTTCAGGTCATGTTCGAGCAGGAGGTCAAATGATTTGTTGATGCTGCCCGCGGTCGAATTTTCGACGGGCAGCAGGCCGAAGTCGGCGCGCCCTTCTTCTACCGCTTCAAAGATGTGTTCGAATGCATGGCACGGCAGGGTGTCGACGTTCTCCCCGAAGTGCTTGACAACAGCCTCTTCCGAATAGGCTCCGTGTTCGCCCTGAAATGCTACCGTAGTCATAGGCTCCTCGTGCCGTCCTTTGGGTGATTCCCTCTGGTCAAAGACTGAACAAAGGACAAAAAAAACGAGGGCGGGAATTTTCGCCATTCCACGCCCTCGTTGAGACCAGTTCTGTCTGGGATTACCCAGGCATCATCTGCCTCGCTGCGCTGGATGGCGAAGCGCTGCTAAAAAAGTAATAGCTAAACCAATACCCACCAAAAGAAAACCCACGCCAAGCGTGGCGCGGGTCCTGGGCAATGGCAGTCTCACCGGCAATCTGTAGACGACCAGAAAGCAACATGCTATGCAGCTTTGAGTGGTGAGTCCTGGCAGTCATACGTGTTATGCCGTCAAGTGGTTTAGCTTTACAAACGCAGCGATTCGCCTTGCAGCTCGTAATCCTCGTGTGATTACTGCCCAGCCATGACAGGCAGTTAGCAGTAACGGCAGAAAGATACCACGCCCGCGCGACACTGTCAAGCCCCAAGATAGCCGCGCGACGATGGCGGCGGTTTAGGTCAGGTGGTGATGGGGGTGTTGCGCGGGCGGCGCATCCGGCGGATCACCCATACAAGAACGAACAACACCAGGATCAGGGTCAGCACGGGCAGGAAGATCGCCAGGATCGCGGTAATGATTGACCCGGCCCATTCGCCCGTGGCGACGGTGAAATTGCCAACGCCTAATGTCGTGACGGAGGAGAGGCTGCGTGCCAATACGGTCCCGGTCTGGATCAAGCCTGCAGTGCCGCCACCGGCAATGATGGCAAGCGTCCAGGTGAGCAGCGGCGATAGGTCGGTGATGACGGATGCCGAGACGATCACACCGGCCACAACCGCCGCAGGGGTCGCAACGCTGTCGAGGGCATTGTCCAGCCAGGGGACGTAATAGGCCGCACTCTCCAGGATGCTGGC
>CAZYQJ010000870.1:0-2336 GCA_964649925.1 uncultured Litorilinea sp. | reverse complement strand
CCTGCTACATCGATTGCCAACCGCGTAGGAACGTGGTTTCGCGAGAATGACAGGGCGCGACAACGACCCTACCCCATGAGGAAGGAGGCCCCATGTCTACAAAGCCTGTCACCCCCCTAACTTCGCGCGAGCGCGTGCGGGCGGCCATCCGCCGCCAGCCAACGGACTATGTGGTGGCGATGCCCTATATGTATGATATCGCACCGGTCAACACCGGCGTTTCCCTGCGCGACTACTACACCGACCCCGCGGCGATGGTGCGTGCCCAGGTCGCCTTTCAAGAAATGGCAGGCCAGGACGTGATCGCCATCGGCGCGGACAATTTCTATATCGCCGAGGGCTTTGGCTGCAAGACCACGCGCAGCGAGGACGAACTGCCCTCGCTGGTGGATCCTCCCTGCAGCGATCTGATGCAGGTCTATGACCTGGCCGTGCCCGACCCGCAGGCCGATGGGCGCATGTGGGTGATGCTGGAGGCGTTGCGGCTGGCGCGGCAGGCTGTGGGCGACGGCGTGGCGCTGCGATCCCCTGGAACCGGCCCCTTTGCCCTGGCCTCCTATTTGATCGGCTCACAGGAGTGGCTGATGGAGGTGGGCATGGTCGAAGGCGGGCTGGACGAAACGGGGGAGAAAGAGGCCGCGCTGCACCATGCGTTGGGGCTGGCGAGCGACGCGCTGATCGCCTTTGGCAAGGCCTGTTGGGATGCAGGCGCGGACATCTTGCACTGCGGCGATTCGCTGGCCTCGTGCAATGTGATCTCGCCGCGCACCTTCGAGCGTTTCTCCTTCCCCTATCTGCAAAAGGTCTTTGCGGCCTGGGCCGACTACGGTGTTGACAGCAAACTGCTGCACATCTGCGGCAACAGCACTAAGGTGCTTGACCTCTATGCCGCCACGGGCGCGGACATGGTGGAGATTGACCATGCCGTGGATCTGCGCGTTGCCAAAGAACGCATTGGCGACAAGGTGATCTTGATCGGCAACGTGCATACGGTGGAAGAATTGCTGCAAGGCACGCCGGAGACGGTGACAGCGGCGGCGCATCGCTGCATTGACCAGGCCGGGGCAGGCGGCGGCTTTATGTTGGGGTCAGGGTGCATTGTGCCGCGCTATACCCCGCTGGAGAATGTGCAGGCGATGGTGCGTGCCGCCCACAGCCGGACGTATCCACCTACCAGCTAGGGCGCATTCGATCTGTCACCGGCGGTTAGAAAACCGCTGCTACAAGCTGGCGGCTCTATCCTTCACACGCGCAACCTGCGCGCCAAGGGTGTGGGGCGGTTGTGTGCCGGACGTAAGCTGGCCGAACCCGGCGAGGACACTTTCCAGGAGCGGCAGCAGTTGGTTGACGCGGCGGGCGCGGATCACCCAGTCCCACATCGGTTCGAACTTCTTCCAGCCTCCAGCATACGCGAGATGGCGCAGCCTGCCAAACGCCGTAGCTTTGGTGGATGCCCCCTGAAAGATCGCCCCCCAGCGGTAGAAGTCGCGGTAGGCGCGCCAGTAGCCGCGCTCCAGCGTTTCGGGCGTCATTCGCGCCGGGCGATAGACGACGTGGCGCGTGTCGTAGCGGTCCCAATCACGGCTGGTAATGCGCCCATTAGCCTGCATGCGCGCGTGCAGCGCGGTGCCGGGATAGGGCGTGAGGATGTGAAAGGTGGCGGTCTCAATGCCCTGCTCGATAGCCCAGGCAACCGTGCGGTCGAAGACGGTTTCATCGTCGTGATCCATGCCAAAGACAAAACTGCCGTTGACCATCACGCCCAGGTCATGCAGCCTGCGGATCGCCGCGCTGTAATCACGGTTGAGGTTCTGCACCTTGTGCTGCTCGCGCAGGCTTTGCGGGTTGAGCGTTTCAAAGCCCACAAACAGGCTGCGCAGCCCGGCCTCAACCGCCTTCTCCAACAGCCCCGGCTTGAGCACCGACTGGACTGTACCCGCCGCCTGCCAGAGACGGCCCATCCCGGCCATGCCGTCAAAGAGCGCACGCGCAAAGCGGGCGTCGCCAAAGAGGTGGTCGTCGAGAAAATAGAGGTGGCGGCCCGGCAGCCGCTCGATCTCCCCCAGCGCAGCGTCCACCGCCTGGGTGTAAAAGCTCTTGCCGCCCTGGAAAAAGGCTTCCTTATAGCAGAAGTCGCAGACATGAGGACAACCGCGCGAGACGACAATTGAGTTGGGCACCAGATAGAGGCGGCGTTTGATCAGGTCGCGGCGGATCGGCGGCAGCCCCTGCAAGGTGCGTACCGTCGAGTCGTAGCGGCGGGCGGGCGTACCGGCGCGCAAGTCCGCCAGAAAGTGGGGCCAGGTGTCCTCGCCCGGCCCGGTGAAGATCGTGTC
>CAZYQJ010000869.1:0-2346 GCA_964649925.1 uncultured Litorilinea sp. | reverse complement strand
CAAAGTCGCCGGGGTATGCCCCATAGGTCTTGCCATCACTGTGATAGGCGATGGCGATGGACGTGACCGTCGTGGCGGTGCTGGGCGGCAGGACATCCAGTTTCAGTTCGAAGCGGGCGTTGCCTTGCGCGTCGGCGGTGAAGGTGTTCTCCGTCCCGTCGGCGGCGCCACAGGGCTTGTCCACAATCTCGATGTCGGGCGGGAAGGTCACCCGCGAGCACCAGACCGTATAGACGCCGTTCGGCACCAGCTTCTCGTATGTCATTTCGAGCTTGGCGCGGTCGCCGGTCACGGTATACGTGCCGTGCCCGCTGGCGGCCAGCCATTCGCCCAGCGTCATACCCAGGGCTGCACCGATGGGATAGGGGCCGAAGGGGACATCGCCGGTGCTGAAAAGGTCATGCTCCACCGGCTCACTGGCGGCATAGACCGGCAGATCCAGCAAGCCTGCTTCCTTGCCAGGGGCAACGCGCTCTACTGCGCCGGAACCGGCAGTACGCTCGATAAAGACATCTTGCTCCGGCATGCCAAGGGCCAAATGGGTGACCGATTGCAGTTCAAAGACTTGAGGCTGCGGTTCCGCTGCGACAACGCCGGTGCAGGCGCTGATCAGCATCGCTGCAAGCAGGGTGACGAGTGTTAGCAGGCTAGATTTGCGGTTCATCAGATTTCTCCTATTGATCGAGTTTGCGAATACGATACGTGTTATTAGCAGTAGCGAAACGAAAAACGGTTGTCAGGGCACACATCCCTGTCATACTTACTTCTCTTGCGGTCGATTCCCTATTGCCTCCTTTCTCCAGGGACCCCCTGGCGTGCCTGCTGCCGTTGGCCCGGCAGGGCCCAATCTAGGTGGGCGTCATCAGGGGATCATCACGATCCCCGTCTAGTTCGCCGTCAAAGATTGCGCCATTTTGTGGCTGCGGAGGTTGAGGCGGCAGGCTCGATGTTTTGGTTGCGGCGGAAGAGGTTGGCAGGGTCATACTTGCGCTTGATCTGGGCCAACCGTTCATAGTTGTGCCGGTATGAAGCGCGTACACGATCCTGCCCTTCGTTGTCCATCATCATGTTGACATAAGCCCCACCGGCTGAATAGGGGTGGATGGCCCGCCAGTAGGCGCGCGCCCACCCGATCAACTGGTCCTTCTTGCTGGGATCGGGGTCCACGCCGACGATCACCATGCCCCACTTTGCATCGCGATAGGCCCAGGCTGTGTCGGTCAGGCCCACGCGTCCCGCCGCGCCGTCGATTGGGTAGAGATGCATGGTGGACTGTAGGGTCGGCACTTGGCTGCCATATTTGATATGTTCATCAATCGCCGCATCGGGCAGCTCCTTGATAAAGTCTGCTTTCCAGTACCACTGATGCCCCTTGGGATAGCTTTCGTCGAACATGCTCTGCAGGGCCGGGTAGGGCATGGGCGCGGTGTATTCGAAGATCAGCGGCGCAGCCTGGCGCACCTGGGCAAACAACCCCTCTGCCTGATCTTGAGGGCCGGAATAACACCAGAACACACCGCAGACCTTCCTGTAATGAAGCTCTTCGGGGAAGGGGTCGCCTGGCGGCACCATGAGAAATGCAAAGAAGCCGTTGACTTCGTCAGGCTGGGCAGGCAGGAATTCGCGATACCACTGCATCACCTGCTTGGCGTCTTCCATGGCCCAAAAGGTCATCCCAAATGTCACGGTGCTGATCGGGTGCAGCTGGAACTGAAACGACGTGACCACGCCAAAGTTGCCGCCGCCGCCGCGGATTGCCCAAAAGAGATCGGGGTGCTCCTGGGCGCTGGCCTGGACATAGCTACCGTCCGCCAGCACAATATTGGCGGCAATCAGGTTGTCAATGGTCAGCCCCAGGTGACGGGTCAAGTGTCCCAGCCCACCGCCGAGCGTCAACCCGCCGATGCCTGTCGATGAGTTGATCCCGCTGGGCACTGCCAGACCATAGACGTGAGTGGCCCGGTCGACATCGTTGAGTGTGGCTCCCCCTTCCACCCAGGCGGTGCGCGTCTCTGGATCGACCCGTACCTCCCTCATGAGCGACAGGTCGATGACAAGGCCATCGTCGATGATTCCCAAACCGCCGCCACTGTGCCCGCCCCCGCGCACGGCAAACGGAACCTGGTGGTCGCGGACAAAGTTGACCGCCCGCACCACGTCGGCGGCGTTGGCACAGCGCGCAATGAGCGCGGGATAACGGTCGATCATGGCGTTGTAGACAGCGCGCACCTCGTCATAGTCTGGGTCGCTGGGGCGCACCAACCTCCCCTGAAATCCTGCTTCAAACGCTTGTACGGCCCGGTCGTTGAGCGTCATGGTGATGGGGGGCATGCTTGCCATCTTTTT
>CAZYQJ010000868.1:0-2349 GCA_964649925.1 uncultured Litorilinea sp. | reverse complement strand
CTGGCCGATCTGGGCGTGGAGACCGTGGTGCTGGACCGCTACAAGATGCCAGGCGGGGCAGAACGCGAGTACACGACCGCGCTGGCCTCTGCCATCTTTGCAGGCCAGCCGCCCGCCTATGAGGATGACCGGCTGACGGTCTACACGGTGCCGCCGCCCGTCGCGCCGCAGCCGTACATGGTCTTGGGGCCGTTGGGTTGGGGGTCGCTGCAAACAGAGGGAGAGATGCGCCGCCGCGCCATTGGCCCGGAACCGGCGGCGCTGTCACTGCATCATATGCCGCCGGAGGCTGCGCTGCACGTCACCTATCAGACTGCACCCGGCGTCTCGATTGACCTGAGGTCGGCGGTGGGGGCGCATCTCGCCGCGCTGCCGCCCGCACCCGAAGGGAGCAGCGTTACGCTGGGCCTGGACGGATCGGTCCGGCAGGTGGTCTTTGCACCCAATGGCGAAGCGTCGATCTCAGGCTTGGAACTCGTTCTGCCCTGAGGCGCGCAGCCACTCCAGCATCATCTGGATCTGCTCGGCGTGCCCTTCGGTGCGGTAGTCGAGATGCACCGTTTCCCACACGCCGCCTTGCGGCGTCACGTCCTCATAGGTGCAGCCGACCGCTGCGGGCAGGTCCATCAGTTGGGTCGCGTTCAGGTCTGGGTTCTTGGCGAGTGCGGCGCGGCAGGCTGTTTCCAGCGCGTCAAAATAGGCCAGGTTGTCGCGCAGCAGTTGGGGGCCGGTCTCCGGGGGCGCATGGCAGTAGAGCACCGTCTGCGCGTTCATATCTGCCAGCGCGGCCAGGCTGGCGCGCATCTGTGGCAGGCCCTCCGTCTCACGCGCAAAGGGGAAGGGCAACTCGGCGGCATCCCCGACCAGCAGCGTGTTGATTTCAGGGATATACACCGAGATGTGGTCGGGCGTGTGGCCGGGGGTGGGGAAGAGGCGCAGCGTCAGGTCGCCGCCGTCAATCGTCAGCGTCGAATCAAAGCAGATTGTGGGCTTGGTCAGCACAACCGATCCAAAGATGGCAGGCTCCTTGGCCTGCACTTCGGCCAGATAGGGTGGGGCCTCAGGTGAGTCGAACTGCGCCGCGCACAACGTATGTGCCAGGATGGGGGCCGGGTGAGGCGCATCCGGCCCGGCGAATAGCTGGTTGCCCCAGGCGTGGTCATAGTCGGCGTGGGTGTTGACGACGATCAGTTGGCGACCGGCAATATAGGGCTGCGCGTAGTCAACGAGAGCTTGCGCGGTGATGGGGTTGATCAGCGTGTCCACGATCACCACGAAGCGCGCCGTGATCACGATAAAGACATTCACCAACTCGCCGTTGCGGCAGATGAGGATGCGCTCATCCCAGCCGCCATTGGGGATCAGTTCGACCGATTCTGTGTGTGGCATAGTTCGCTCCTGGGGTGGATGCACCTTTATCGTGGTAGAATAGCGTTTTCTCCACCTTTTTGACAAGGACTTGATATGAGTGACGCTGCGACCGCCTGGCAGACAGAGCTATACGCTCTCTTTCTCCATCACACGCAGGCACACGTCCTGCTGCTGTCTGGGCCGGAAGGGTGGCATCTGCCGCAGGTGACGGTGGACCAGAATCTCTGGTGCGCCGATGTGCAGAAGGTCAATGCCGCATTCGGCGGGGTGATCGGCGCGCGCTATACTACGCTGCGTTATCTCCGTTTTGATGTGGATGCAGACGCTAGGCGCAACCGTGCGGTCTACGCGCTGGAGAATCACAGCCCCACCTGGCAGCCGCCCGATGGCGCGGCGTGGATGGGCCGCAGCGACCTGGCCGATCTCCCGTTTATGTATCCCGAACATCGTGACCTGGCCGATACGGTTCTGGCCGAAATGGAGGATGGGCGGGTTCCCGAATTGCGTGAACCGTGGGCGCGACCTGGCTGGTTTGAGCAAGCGTCCACATGGACCGCATCCGAACTGGCGCGGCTGGGCTATACGCTGACTGCGCCGGTCGAGCAGGTGAAAAGCTGGGGCATCTCAGCGACCCTCCGCGCCCACACAACGGCAGGCATGGTCTATTTTAAGGTCGCTTCCAGCCGTCCGCTGTTTGTGCATGAACCGCGGCTGATGCGCAGGCTGGCCGAACTCTACCCAGGTCATATCCCCACACCGTTGAGTATCGACGAAGCGCGGCGGTGGATGCTGCTGGCAGATTTTGGCCCGGTGGTCGGATGGGATGCCCCGGTCGAGGTGCAGGAAGAGATGTTACGGGTGTACGGCGTATTGCAGCGCGACACCGTTTCCCGCATCGATGACCTGCGGGCTGTGGGCTGTCTGGATCGCGGTTTGGACCGGTTGGCTGCCCAGGTGGACCCGCTGCTGGCGGACACG
>CAZYQJ010000867.1:0-2351 GCA_964649925.1 uncultured Litorilinea sp. | reverse complement strand
GCTTCCAGCCGGTGATGGTGGACGAGCCGACCGTCGAAGACACACTCGGCATCCTGCGTGGTCTGAAGGAACGCTACGAGGTGCATCACGGCGTGCGCATTACCGACAGCGCTGTGATCGCGGCGGCGACCCTCAGCCATCGCTACATCAGCGACCGCTTCCTGCCCGACAAGGCAATCGACCTGATCGACGAGGCGGCCAGCCGCCTGCGCATGCAGATCGACTCCAAGCCGCAAGAACTGGACGAGTTGGATCGCCAGGTGATGCAGTTGGAGATCGAGCGCGAGGCCTTGAAGAAGGAGCGCGACGAGGCCAGCCGCCAGCGCTTGGCCGATCTGGAACAGGAGTTGGCCGACTTTAAGGAACGCAGCGCCGAGATGACCGCACGCTGGCAAAACGAGCGCGAGAGCATCGCCAAGGTGCGCGATCTCAAGGAACAGCTTGACCAGGTGCGTGTGCAGATCGAGCAGGCCGAGCGGGCCTATGACCTGCAAAAAGCGGCCGAATTGCGCTATGGCACGCTGCGCCAGTTGGAAAACGAGCTGGCCGCGGCAGAGGAACGCGTCCGCACGCTGCAGGCCAACGGCGCGCTGCTCAAGGAAGAGGTAGACGCCGAAGAGGTGGCCGCGGTCGTGAGCAAGTGGACGGGTGTGCCGGTCTCGCGGTTGATGGAAGGCGAGCGCGCCAAACTGATCCGCATGGAGGACGAACTCCATCGCCGCGTGGTGGGCCAGGACGAAGCGGTGCGCGTGGTGGCGTCGGCCATCCGCCGCAGCCGCGCCGGTCTGCAAGACCCGAACCGGCCCATCGGCAGCTTTATCTTCTTAGGCCCCACGGGCGTGGGCAAGACCGAGTTGGCGCGGGCCTTGGCTGAATTCCTGTTCGACGACGAGCAGAACATGGTGCGGATTGATATGAGCGAATATCAAGAGCGCCACACGGTGGCCCGCCTGATCGGTGCGCCCCCCGGCTATGTGGGCTATGACGAAGGCGGCCAGTTGACCGAGGCAGTGCGGCGGCATCCCTATTCGGTGGTGCTGTTTGACGAGATCGAAAAGGCGCACGCCGAGGTCTTTAACGTGCTGCTGCAGGTTTTGGATGATGGCCGGTTGACCGACAGCCAGGGGCGCACGGTGGACTTCCGCAACACGATCATCATTATGACGAGCAACCTGGGCAGCCAGTATATCCTGGAGGTTGCCGGGATCAACGAGGAAGTGGATCGCCGCGTGCGCCAGGTCTTGCACAGCCACTTCCGGCCCGAGTTCTTGAACCGGGTGGACGAGATCGTGATCTTCCACGCCCTCCAGATGGAGCAGTTGACGGAGATCATCGAGATTCAGATCGAACGGCTGCGCGCCTTGCTCCAGGATCGCAACATCACGCTGGAACTGACCGCCGCTGCCAAGGAACTGCTGGTGCAGGAAGGGTATGACCCGGCCTTTGGGGCGCGGCCGCTTAAGCGGGTGCTCCAGCATCGCGTCGCCGACCCGTTGGCGACCCGCATCCTGGAGGGCAGTATCCAGGACGGCGACCATGTGGTGGTCGATGTGGTGAACGGCGAGTTGATCTTTACCGGCATCGAAGCGGTGGAAGCGTAACGGTTTCGCAGCAATAGGCCTCACAGGGGGTGGTTCGCTCTGATGGGCGGCCATCCCCTGTTTTTGGTTTGAAACGCTGACAGATTACTAACATCGCTCAAATATCCTTCTAACGCTGGCGTGCTATCCTATAGGTGTAAGGAAAGGCGAAGGAGACTGGCTGGCACGCCTGGCGTCCGGCTGGTTTCACCCTCCGCCATGATCGATGCTTTGGACGCACTTGGACATTGCGTTTGATCAAAGGAGGTATTTATGAACAGTTTGACACGTTGGGAACCATTCCGGGAGATGCAGACCTTCCGTGAGATGATGGACCGGTTCTTCGAGGAACCGTGGCTGGATACGCCCCGGCTGTGGACGCAGCGTGACGGGGAATTCACACTGGCGCTTGACGTGGCCGAGGATGATGAACGCTACACCGTGACCGCGTCGGTGCCTGGCGTAGACCCCGACCAGATTGAAGTCACCCTCACCGAAAATGTCCTGACCATCAAGGGCGAAACCAAGAGTGAGAAAGACGTAGAGGAAAAGAACTACCACCTGCGCGAACGCCGCTATGGCAAGTTTTCGCGGAGCGTGACCCTGCCCATGCCGGTCGATGCGGATGCGGTAGAGGCCACACATGAAAATGGCGTCCTCACCCTGCGTCTGCCTAAGGCCGAGGCCGTCAAGCCCAAGCGGATCACGGTCCAGCAGACGGTGAATGGGAAGTAATAACAAGGGTAATGGCGCAGCAAAGTGCTGTCGCCA
>CAZYQJ010000866.1:0-2352 GCA_964649925.1 uncultured Litorilinea sp. | reverse complement strand
TTGCAAGCCCGGGTTCGCATAGGCCTGATCAAATTCAGCCTGGGTAACAGGCGGTGGAGCGGGCGGCAAAACAAGGGGTTCGCCCAGCTCTTCGACTGCGAGCTGACCATAGAAGCTGAGTTCGTTACGAAGCGAGGCGTAAAATTTGCGAGCCGTGGCGGGGTCGCCCTGGCCGGCTACGGCTCTTCCTCGCCAATAGACCCAGACGGGTTCTGCCTGCTGCTCGGCCGACATCTTGAGTATGGCGTGTTCTACCCGCTTCCAGTCGATGGGGCTTTGCCTGAGTTCGGAGCGCACTTCCCAGGCATGGTTGTAGTCAGTCTTGGGAGCGCTACCCGAGCGGCGGTACCAGCGCACGGCCTGGGGCTCTACGTTGAGCGCCGACACCAGACCGAACTGGCCCCACACCCATTCCATGTCTTTCTTGGGCAGCTTTGACGCCCAGTTCTGTTCGATATAGGACTCGGCCTGCAGACGATCTTTCGAGCGCGCCAGGCGCGACAGGGCCAGGGCGACAAGCTCTCGCTGTTCTTTGGTCTGAGGGGCGCTTTGGGTGGACAGCCATTTGCGGGCATCCTTCATTAACGACGCGTAGGAACGCATCTGGGCGCCATCGAACATCAGCGCGGCCATGCGTTGGGCGTTGCCGGTTTTGGTAGTTTCAAGGATTGCACGCAGTTCGAACTGCAGGGCGTCCCATCCGACGATACGGTCTTCAACAAGCTGATCCAGCATGCTCCAGCACATGCTCACCGGGGAAAACGCCTTCATGGCTTCTTGCTGGGTGACGGTCTGACCGGTCATGTGCCGGGCCAAGATGCGGGCACAGTCGATGGAGGCATTGCTGCTGACTACCGGGCCCAGGCGATTGACGGTGGCGTAATCGCCGGCGCGAGCGGCTGCGACGATCCAGTCTCCCTTGACGCGATCAGCCAGGTAGTCGTCCTGGTTGGTGGCCATGAACTGATGGATCTCGGCTTCGGGAACGGGAATGGCAGGGTTGGTCAGACGCTGCCGCAGGACCCAGTACCGGGCGTAGCTGCCAACCAGGGGAGCGGCCTGCGCGGTGGGCACAAGCTGATCCAATTTGGACCACTGCTTTTTCTGCATGGCTTCGCGGGCTTCGATCAGGGCCTGCTCGGCGATTTGGGGCGCAACGCCAGAATTAACGGTACTGTTGGTGGCCATGGCCGTGGCCTTGAGCGCGGCGGCTGAAGGAGCCAGAGGCGCTGCATACAAGGCGGCAGACGAGGAAGGTGCCAGGGCCTGGGTGGGGGCCTGCTCGATCAGCTGGGTGGGATTCTGGGGCTGGGTGGAATTTTGGGCGTGGGTGGGCGGCGGCATTACCGGGGATGATGGCGGCGGCGCTTCGGCGCCTGCGCACCCTGCCAACCCTGCAAATAAGGCCAACCACGCAGCAAATGACGAGAATCTGCCTGCACCGGACATGGTCCGGCTTTTCTGATACCGTTGATGCTTCAATAACATTCTTGCTGACCCCGCCTGAAACTCCGTCATGACCAACAGTATAGAGAATAAATCTGCCGCTTTGCGGACGAAACTGAAACAGCTTCGCGCGGCGCAAAATCCAATGGATACGCGCCGTGGGGCGCTGCTGATTCGTGGCCGGCTATTCACCTGGCTCACGACGTCGCGGGCGGCACTCGTGAAAGCAGGCCGTCAAGTACCGAAACATGTGGCGGCGTTCTGGCCGCTTGAAGGTGAGCCTGATCTGAGCCCGTTGCTGGTTCAGCTTGTAGAAGAGGAAGGGTTCAGTGTTTCGCTGCCTGTGGTAGTAAAGAAGGATGCGCCGCTGCAGTTTCGTGTGTGGACGCCGGATACGCAGATGGTAAAGGGTGCATTCGGGGTAGAGGAACCTGTAGGGCCGCAGGCGCCTGACCCTGACATTGTTCTGGTTCCAACGCTGGGGTTCACGCGACAGGGTGACCGGGTTGGGTATGGGCAGGGGTATTACGATCGTACGTTGGCCGATCTGCGCGATCGCGGGCACCGGTTTGTGACGCTTGGGGTGGCCTGGGCTTGTGGTGATCTTTCGGGGTTCGATTACAAGCCGGCGGAACATGATTTTGTGCTGGACTCTGTGCTGACGGATAAGGGGTGGCCGGTTGCGGCGCCGGATCTGCTTGATCGGTTCTGACCTGGACTTGTCGCGTTGTACCCTGCACTGGAACGGGTTTTGACCTGATCTCGGACGTCATGCGCGACTAACGTTTCGGGGTTGTTGTCTTTGTTGTAGCGAAAGCTGGGTTCTTTAGGCGGGCCGGAGGCGGTCTAGGGTTTGGAGTTCGCATCGCCCGGCCCTTCGGGCTCCCCGACTGTGCCCTGTTCAGC
>CAZYQJ010000865.1:0-2354 GCA_964649925.1 uncultured Litorilinea sp. | reverse complement strand
AGAAGGACAACCGTCTGATGTGGTGGCGGTCTATGACCTGCCCGACCTCGGCGGGCGGACGGTCGTCGCCGTCACCGCCAATGATTACATCCCGCTCAACTATGTAGACCCGCTGAGCGGTGAAGCAGAAGGGTTCGAATATGATGCGGTCAACGAAATCTGCCGCCGCCTCAACTGCACGGTGGATTGGCAGGTGGCATCGTGGGATACCATGATCGCAGCGGTGCGCGCCGGTCAGTTCGACGTGGGCATGGACGGCATCACCATCACCGAAGATCGCGCCGAACAGGTGGATTTCTCGATCCCCTATCTACGCAGCCAGCAGTTCATGTTGGTGCGCGCCGATGAAAGCCGCTTCACCACGCCTGAAGAATTCGCCACTGACCCGAACCTGCTGATCGGATCACAGGCCGGGACGACCAGCTTTTATACCGCGGTCTATGAGATTTTGGACGGTAATGAGAACAACCCGCGCATCATCCTCTTTGAAAATTTCGGCGCATCTGTTCAGGCGTTGCTCAACGACGACGTGGATATGGTGCTGGTGGATGCAGCCAGCGGTGAAGGCTATATCGGGGCCAACCCGGATCAACTCAAAATGGTCGGCGGGCCGCTGGCAACCGAGGACTTCGGCTTCATCTTCACACCGGGGAGCGACCTGGTCGATCCCTTCAACCAGGCCATTGACGCCATGACGCGTGACGGCTACTTCTATCACCTCTCCACCAAGTGGTTCTATCTCAACGACCCGAACGCCGAAGACATCTATGAGCAGTTGCCCGACCTGGGCGGGCGCACCGTGGTGGCGGTGACCGCCAACGACTATCTGCCGCTCAACTTTGTCGACCCGGCCACTGGCCTGGCAGTCGGCTGGGAGTATGACGCCGTGGAAGAAGTCTGCCGCCGCATCAACTGTGTGGTAGAGTGGCAGACGGCAGCCTGGGAGACGATGATCGCAGCGGTGAACCAGGGGCAGTATGATATCGGCATGGACGGCATCACGATCACAAATGAACGCGCCGCGCAGGTGAGTTTCTCGGTTCCCTACCTGTCCAGCCAGCAGTATATGCTGGTGCGCGCCGACGAGAACCGCTTTATCAATGCTGTGGAATTTGCCGCCAACCCCGACCTGCGGATCGGGTCGCAGGCCGGGACGACCAGCTACTTCACCGCGGTGGATCAAATCCTGGGCGGTGATGCAGACAGCGCCCGGCTGGTGTTGTTCCGCAACTTTGGCGCAGCGGTGCAGGCGTTGATCAACGGCGACGTGGATATGGTACTGACCGACACGGCCACAGGCAAGGGCTATGTCGGGGCCAACCCCGATGCCCTCAAAATCACGGGTCCGGCGCTGGCAACCGAGCAGTTTGGCTTCATCTTCCCGCCCGAAGACGAGTTGGTCGAACCGTTCAACGCCGGGCTGAGTTCGATGATCCAGGACAATTACACCCAGTACCTCAGTAACAAGTGGTACTATCTCTATGATGTGGCGCAGTAGGGAACGTTGACCGTAAAGATGCAGGGGCGCAAAGCCGGGAGAATGAGAATATGGCCGATGTGCAGCCTGTTCCCAACGACCGTCCACCCGCGATTACGCTGCAGCCGATCACAGCGGATAACTGGCTGGATTTTATCGCCCTAGACGTGGCAGCCGACCAGCGCGCGTTTGTCGCCCCCAATGTATTCTCGATAGCGCAAGCGCAGTTCTATCCAACCTGGACTGCGCTTGCCATCTATCAAGGGGATGAGCCGGTCGGCTTTCTGCTGATGGGCAAGCGCCGCACCGAGGAAACTACCTACTGGCTTTTCCGCTTCATGATTGATCATGGCTATCAGCGGCGCGGCTATGGTCGTGCTGCGATGCAACGGTTGATCGAACGGCTCCGGCAACAGTCCGATGCACAGGAGTTGAAACTCAGTTACGAAGAGGAAAACATCGCTGCTGAACGCTTTTATGCCGGTCTTGGCTTTGAGCCGAACGGCCGCATCGATGAACATGGCAACCCCGTCGAAAACGGCGGAGAGGTTGTCATGCGACTGGTATTATAGCCAGCTATTATAGAAATCTCAGCCCGCGCAGCATCGTGACCACCTCTTCTACCGTGCGTTTCGTGGTATCAAAGTTGTCCCCGCCGCCCATCACCACTTCCCAAAAGCGCGCGTCGCCGATGTGAAAATGCGCGATGGAGATCCAACAGCCATTCTTGCCTCCAGCAACCTCTAGCTGATTGTGGCGGACATCGGCAAACCCGTCCCTGCCAAGTTCAACCGAAACGACGTGCTTGAGTTCGCCAATATTCGCCAATGCCTCGCTCAAGACGCGCACTTCACTATGCCAGTACAACGCGGACATC
>CAZYQJ010000864.1:0-2356 GCA_964649925.1 uncultured Litorilinea sp. | reverse complement strand
ATCTGCCACCCAAAATCATCAAGGCCGCCACCGACATCATCCACCAGCGGATCGAGGAAGGCATTGACCGCATGAAAACCAGCGGTTCGCCAGTGCCGCTCATCCTTGTGGGCGGCGGTGCCGTGCTGGTAGGCCGCCCGCTCGCAGGCGTATCCGATACCGTGGTACCTGAGTTCGCCTCGGTGGCCAACGCCATCGGCGCCGCCATCGCCATGGCCGGCGGCGAAGTGGACAAGGTTTATTCCTATGCAAAGGTTGGACGGGACGCGGCCATGGCGGAAGCCAAAGCCGAAGCCACTGCCGAAGCGGTGGCGGCGGGCGCCGACCCGGACACGGTCAAAATTCTGGATATTGAAGAGATCCCCCTTGCCTATGTACCGGGCGGGGCGGTGCGCTTGCGCGTGCGTGCGGCTGGCGACTTACAAACAAGGCAACCTCCAACCTTGTCCGGCAAGGGACAGAAAGTCGCGGCTAAATCCATAGGAACTGTTTAGGATTTTAAAAGGGAGAGAATCCATGACGAACGTGAAGACCGTAAAGCTCTGGGGCGGTCTGTTGGCCACCACCATGCTGGCCACCGCTAGCGTATCCGTCCCCGCACTCGCAGTAGAACCCGCCGTCCACTCCGGCGTTGTCGAAGAAATCTTGATCACCAGCCGCAAGCGCGAGGAAAGCCTGCAATCCGTTCCTGACTCCGTTGCTGTGCTGGGAACCCAACAATTGGAAGTTTCCAACGTAACCGGCCTTAGTGAATTTGTGACGTTGGTGCCGAACCTGTTCGTCCGCGATACTTTCCGCTCCAACGAAAGCTTTCTGACCATGCGCGGCATTTCCAGCGCGCAGGGGGCGTTGCCCCCGGTCGCTTTCGTGGTGGACGGCGTGCAGTATGGCTCCAACGATTTCATTAACCAGGACCTCATTGACATCGAACGCATCGAAGTTCTGCGTGGCCCCCAAGGCGCCCTGTATGGCCAGGGCGCCATTGCCGGGGCCATCAACATCGTGACCAAGGAGCCCACCAACGACTTTGAAGGCTATGGCAAGGTATCTTACGGTCGCGGCGATACCCTGCGGGTTGCGGGCACGCTTTCCGGCCCCATCGTGGAAGATCAACTGTTCGTCCGCACGTCCGGCTACTATAAGTATTCCGACGGTCTCATTCGCAACAACTACCTGAATAAAACCGTGGACGGCATCGACCAATGGTCCGGCCGCGGTCAACTCCTCTACAAGGATGAAAATCTGCGGGTCAGCCTGCAAGGCAGCTACACCCGTGGCACCGGCTCCTGCTGCTTCCTTGATAAGGCGCCCTTCGCCGGCTCCCTCGAGGATGGCAACCTCAGCTACAACTTCATTGATGAAAACGGCAACTATGTCAGCCTTGACGATGTTGACACGCCCGGCGCCATGACCAACGTCGAAGGTAAGACCTGGGATCGTTTGCACAATGTGTCCTTGAAGATCGACTATGACTTTGACGGCGTGACCGTCACGTCCATTTCGGCGTATAATCATGTCAAGCAGCATGTCTATGCCGACGCCGACTATACCCCGGCTTCCGCCGTGGTGCAGGACCTGACCTTCAGAACCAATGTCTACAACCAGGAACTGCGGTTTACGTCCAACAATGATGGTGCTTTCCGCTGGATGTTCGGCGGCTACTATCAGAAGCGGAACGAGAACCAGCACATTCTGGTGGGTCCGGAGCCGGCTGATCCTTACGACATGGATGCCCTGGTGCCCAGCAACTTGAACAGTAATCTCTTTATTCACAGCAAACTGTGGGCGCTGTTTGCCACCATTGATTATGACATCACGGAAAAACTGACCGTGACACTGGCCGGGCGCTACGACCACGACAGGCAAAACTCCGTTGACGTCATCAATCCCGCTGACACCGCCAAAGCGGCAACCTTCAAGAAGTTCCAGCCCAAGGCCGTTCTGTCCTATGACTGGAATGACGATATCATGACGTACGTCAGCTATGCTCAGGGCTTCCGCCCCGGCGGCTACACCGTCACGGGCAAGTTCGACAACGAAGTGACCAAGAACTACGAAATCGGCTTCAAGTCCACCCTGTTCGGCGGTCTCATGATTCTGAACGCGGCGGCGTACCACATTGACTATTTCAACCAGCAGATTTCATTCGTGGACATGAACAGCACGCCGCCGGTGCGTGGCGTGATCAACGTCGCCCGCTCCCGCATCGACGGCATGGAACTGGAGGTATCCACACGCCCCACAGACAAACTCCATATTTCGGCGGGCCTTGGCGTATCTGACTCGGTGGCGCTGGAAATTGACCCCAATCCGCTGGTTCCCGCGGAATCGGTGAACCGGGCCCTGGGTAACAAGT
>CAZYQJ010000863.1:0-2359 GCA_964649925.1 uncultured Litorilinea sp. | reverse complement strand
AAGATTGGACCGCTGGGTGAGCCAGATCTCCAGCATGAGCGGCGGTGCGCAGTTGGGGTATGCAGAAAAGAGAGATGGCAAAACCATCGGCCTGTTACGCAAACCTGATCGCCAGGACTGGACCATGTTTACCTGTCTAAACTCCATGCGTGATGTAGAGCCAACCGTGAACCTCATCCTCAACGAGTATGGGATGGATCGGGAGGGAGAACCCTCTTGGCAAATATCCACGCAGCGTGAACAGGCTGAACAGACACAGGGAAATAGCGACGATGGAGAAGAGTAGAGAAAGCAATGTAGGTCAGATCCGGCCCAGTGCGCTGATGTTTTCGTTTGGCATCGGTGCGATTATCGACCTGCCCTATCTTTCGGTCATTGTCACAGGACTTGATGACTGGAAGATCGATCCATCCGTAGCGCCACGTGTGAGCGAAGATCGATTGTTGCGCGCCGTTCAATGGCAGTTGGGCGGTCAAGTGGTACAGCTTGTCTCACCGCCCGCCTCACCCTCCACCCTTGGCCCAGTTGACCCTTTCAGCCCGGCGAACTTTATAGGTGTGCCGGTTGCGACGTTTCCTCGCTGGATGCGCTGCCCGAAGTGCCAACGGCTTGCACCACTCAGTAGCGGCCTCTTTACCTTAGACTATAAGCCAAACCGGCCTGAGCAGGCCCGTTATGTACACAGTAACTGCAGCAGAGGGGGCCAACCTGCGGTCGTGCCAGCACGTTTCTTAGTGGCCTGCGAAAATGGTCATTTGGACGATTTTCCCTGGGTAGATTTCGTCCATCAGGGCAATCCATGTCCGGCGCCACTGTTGAGTTTAATCGAGTACGGGGTGGGCGGCGAGGCGCGCGATCTACAGGTGCGCTGTGACAACTGCCACGCCACACGCAGCATGGCCGATGCATTTGGCGAACGGGGCAAGTTCGCCCTGCCCATTTGTCGAGGCCGCCGCCCGCATCTGCGGGATTTCGACGAAGAAGGTTGTACGCTACAGGCACGCGCTCTACTCCTGGGGGCCTCTAACCTTTGGTTCCCCATCATCGTTAGTTCGCTGTCCATCCCTAGCGCGACGACTCAACTCGACCAGCGGGTGGAACAGCAGTGGGCAACTCTCCAGAATTTGCAGAGCATTCAAAATGTACAACTGCTACGCAATATTGGGCAGTTGGGTGATTTCGTGGGTTATTCCGATAACGAGATCTGGCAGGCTATTGAGCGCCGTCGCAACGCCAGCACAGACGGAGCCAGTGATCCAACCGATCTAAAGACGCCGGAATGGGAGGTTCTCTCCAATCCAAACTCCCTAATGAGCAATGATGAGTTACGCCTGCGCGAAGTCTCGGTCCCCGCTGGGTTTGGCGAACTTCTGGAGCGCGTTGTGCTCGTGGAGCGTATGCGTGAAGTCCGCGCACTGGTTGGCTTTACGCGGATTGCTGCACCCGGAGACCAAGAGGAGGATCCGCAACCGCGCGTCGGCCAGCCGATGGGGCTTGCTCGTCAATTGCCAACCTGGGTACCCGCGACCGATGTGCGCGGGGAGGGGATCTTTATCCAGTTTCGCGAATCCGCGATTCAAGCGTGGCTTGGGCGAGCAGAGATTGGTGCGTTCAGCCAGCAATTTCTTGCTGCCCATTGCCGATGGCGCGAGGTGCGCGGGATTCTGCCGGTAGAGGACGGATATCCCGGCATGCGTTTTGTGCTGCTGCATTCATTTACCCACGCCCTGATGCGCCAGTTAACGCTAGAGTGCGGATATGCTGCTGCGAGTGTACGTGAACGGCTTTTTTCAAGAAATCCGAATCAGCTTGCAGAACGACCTGATCCTATGGCGGGAATATTGATCTACACAGCCGCCCCGGATAGTGAGGGGACGTTGGGCGGGTTGGTCGCCCTGGGCGAGCCGGAGGAACTAGGTAGGTTGATTCGCGCTGCGTTGCGTGACGCACAGCTTTGCGCCTCAGATCCACTATGCGCCGAGCATCCGCCGAGCATCGACGGGCTTACGCTTCATGCCGCAACCTGCCACGCATGTATGTTTGCGCCGGAGACCTCCTGTGAACGGGGTAACCGGTACCTTGATCGGTCGGTTTTGGTGCCTACAGTCGAACACACAACCCGTGCCTTCTTCTCAGAGAACATCTGATGGATGCGGGGACTTCACGTCTGGCGGATCGTTGTGCACAGGTTGCCAGGCAGATGTCGCTGTCACAGGTAGAGTCGGTTGTCGATTTTCTACTTCGATCCAGTGACTCAGGTTGGGATGCAGTTTACCATGCACTCCTGGGCCATGTACCGGCGCCGGGTCTCAAGCAAGCGGTAGGAGACTTGCTTAAGGCATGGCGGGATCATCAGCCA
>CAZYQJ010000862.1:0-2363 GCA_964649925.1 uncultured Litorilinea sp. | reverse complement strand
CAGGCCGCCAGGTGGTGCGCGCCCTCCATGCCGTCTGCCCCTATATCCATGTGATTGTACTCAGCGGTCGGCCCGAAGCCAGCCACCCTGCCTTGGCTTCGGGCGCCGATTATTTCGTCAGCAAAGCCGACCCGCCGGAGGTGTTGCTGGCCGCCCTGCGCAAAGTCAAGGAGGCTGCGTTGCACGATGCCTAGCCGGGCCAATGCAGCCCGCCCGACCTCCCCCGCCGTCTGTTTTGGAATTCGCCCTCTTTATGGTTCAATCAGTCCAGCCGTATCGCACCGCATGTCTCGTTGGTTGGACCAGACGGCACAGAACAATCGAGGAAACTCATGTCGGATACCGATGTCTCCATTTATGATGTGGCCATTGCCGGTGCTGGTCCGGCAGGGTTGGCAGCGGCCCGCTATTTGCTCCATGCCCACTTGAGTACAGCCATCGTTACCCCGGAGCTGGGCGGCAAGGTCAGCTATCCCTTTGCGATTCGCGGCATGGATCCGGTCGATTTTGTCTGGGGCGCGCAACTGGTCCACCAGTTTGAAGATGCAGTGACCGGATCGCCCGACCTGACCCACATCCAGGATCAGGTCACACAGGTCATGCGTTTACCCGACGACCACTTTCAACTGGCGATTGCCGACGGCAGCCAGATCCGGGCGCGTGCCGTGATTGTGGCGACCGGCGCAGCCGCCCAGCGGCTCTATGTCGCCGGAGAGAAAGAGTACACCGGTCGCGGCGTCAGCTTTTCGGCGGTGAGCCATGCCCCCTTCTTTAAAGATCGGATGGTGGCCGTGGTGGGCGGCAGCCAGCGTACCTTGATTGCCGCGCTTGAACTGGCGCAGATTGCCCGCCATGTCTATCTGATCTTGGCGAACCCCCACGCCATGCAAGAACTGCCCGCCGCGCACCTTGTCCGCCAACAGCGCAATGTCACTCCGTTTGTCGAATGGGAAGTCCAACAGATCTATGGCGATGAGTTTGTCACAGGCATCAGTCTGGTGGGGGCTAACGGCGAGACGCGCCAACTGGCTGTGGAAGGGATCTTTATCCAGTTTGGGCTGCTGCCCAACAATGAACTGGTGCGCGGCCTGCTGGCACTGGACGAAGAGGGGCACATCCCGATCAACGAGCACTGTGAAACCGGTGTGCCGGGGCTGTTTGCGGCGGGCGATGTCACTAATGTGTCCTCTGAGCAGGTCTTGGTGGCGTTGGGTGAAGGGGCCAAAGCCGCGCTTCATGCATGGAAATACCTGGTCACGCAGAGCTAATATACCCATGTGGTTTGGGGCCCAGGGCCGCGCGGACAGGAGAAGCGCAGCATGAGCAAGCATATCGGCGTCTTGACGGCAGGCGGTGACAGCCCTGGCCTGAATGCCGCCATCCGCGGCATCGGCAAAGCGGCTTACACCCACCGCGACATGAAGGTGATCGGTTTCCGTGATGGCTTCCGCGGCCTGATGGAAAACCGCATCATGCCGTTGGACCCAAGTAACCTGTCGGGCATTTTGACCGTGGGCGGCACGATCTTGGGAACCAGCCGGGACAAGCCTCACCGGATGCCGATAGGCGGCAAGGTGATGGACATGACCGATGTCATTGTCGCCAACTACGAGAAGCATCACCTGGACGTCCTGGTTTGTCTGGGCGGCGGCGGCACGCAGAAGAATGCCTATCACCTGATGCAACACGGGCTGAACATCATTACGCTGCCCAAGACGATTGACAATGATGTGGCGATGACCGACCTGACCTTCGGTTTCGATACCGCCCTGGGGATTGCCACCGAAGCGATTGACCGGCTGCACAGCACGGCGCACAGCCATCACCGGATCATCGTGGTCGAGATCATGGGCCACCGGGCTGGTTGGCTGGCACTGGGCGCGGGCATCGCCGGGGGCGCGGATGTTATCTTGATCCCCGAAATCCCCTACGATATTCATGTTGTGGCCGATGCGATTCGCCGCCGCAGCATTGCGGGGAGCCGCTTTAGCATTGTGGCGGTTGCCGAAGGGGCGGTTTCCAAGGACTATGCGGCCTCATTGGCCGCGCTCCTTGCTGAAAAAGATCGGCTGAAAGCAGACAAGGGCCGCACCCATGATGACGCAGAGGTTACCAGTCCTGACCCATCCCTTGACATAAACATGGATAAGGCAGAGCGCAAAGCGGCCCGAAAAGCGATCAAGGCCAAGATCGCCGAGTTGGAAGCCCAGCGCGCTGGGAACACACTGCGGTTGGCGCAGGAACTGGAGCAGTTGACGGGGCTGGAATCCCGGCTGACGATTCTGGGCCATCTGCAGCGGGGCGGCACCCCATCGGCAGCAGACCGCTTGCTGGCAACCCGCCTGGGTCCAGCCTGCGCCGAA
>CAZYQJ010000861.1:0-2366 GCA_964649925.1 uncultured Litorilinea sp. | reverse complement strand
GCTGGTTGGGCAGCGCATAGGCGATGGCCCAGCGCATCTCTGGGTCATCCCAGGGCGGGATGCGGGTGTTGAAGCCCAGCACGCCGGGGCATGGGTCGATCCAGGCACGGGTTCCATCTTCGGTCCACCCCATCGCATAGGGGTTTCTGTTGACGACGTCCTCAAAGGTGTCGATACGCAGGCTGGGCTGGCCGTCCACCTCATTGGCAACCAGGGCCGCGGCCTTGCGCTCGTCGGGCCCGGCTTCCACAAAGATGATCCGCTCCGGCTTGGGGAGTTCCTGGAAGCCCGTCTCCGCCGCCCACCAGTCATCGCGCCGGTCAAAGACGAACTCGGTTGCCGTCGCCTTTACCAGCCGGTACGGGCCGGTCCACACAGGCCACCCTTTCTCTAGGTCAAAATTGGAGAAGGTGTTGGGGTCTTGACCTTCCCAGATGTGCTTGGGGACCACGCGCACCGCGCCCCAAATGCGGACGCCGAAGGCATTGACGACAAAGCGAGGGTCGGGCGCGTTTAGGGCGATCCGCACCGTCAGATCATCCACGGCTTCGGCTTCCGCCACATCGACCATCGTACTGGCGTAGCTCAGGGTGGGGTTGGCCTTGAGCATATCGATAGTAAAGACGACATCCTCGGCAGTGAAAGGCTCGCCGTCGCTCCACTTGATGCCATCGCGCAGCGTGATAACGACCTCAGTATAGTCGTCATTCCATTCGGCGGGGCCAGCCGCCAACCACGGGACCAACTCGCCCGTCTGGTAGTTCAAATAGTACAACGACTCGATCATCACCTGGTGATGGCCCTGAGAACCGGTTGCGCCGGGGTTTAAACCGGATTGCTCGGGTGCAGCATGGGGGCCGCCTTCAAACCCAATGATCAGCGTCTGTTCGCGCGGCACCTGCTCCAGCCCGGCTGCCAGTTCCGCCGACGCGCCAGGTTCGGCGGCTGGCGCTTCTCCCCCCGTGGGCGCGGCTGCCGGGGCAGTACAGCTTGCCGCCAGCAGAGCCAGTGCAACGGCCCACACAACCAACATAACTTTGCTTCGCATTTGTGCCTCCTTGGTGTGTCCTCTTGGGATGAGCGAGACGCTATAGAGAATCAAACGATCCGAATGACGACAATTTGACGAGCGGCTGCGATCTCAAAGGCTCTCCGGCGGATGCACGGAGGGAGCGGCGAAGAAGAGGGATTGAGTCTGTTCCTGTCAATGGCAGATCGGGCGCCGTGAAACCGTCGAAGCCGGCAAGACGGCGCGAGGTACCCTGCCTGGCAAGGCGATGACGCACTCCACAGATCAGCTATCAATACAGGCGCTTTGGACAGCGGATTTGATTATTGTCGAAAGCCTATCCGCACCCACAGAGGAAAGCAGTGCGCCCCCAAAGGCCGACGTCGGCGTCAGGCAGCCCATCTGCTGGATCGAACGATGATAGAGGTTGGTCGCGCAGCGCAGATGGTCGGCGCGGTAGACAACAGGCGTTGCTTACGCTATCACAAACCTGCTGGCCCTTGAGCCGTTCAGTCATCACAAAACGCCTTGGGCGCGCAGGCAATCTAGTGGCAAAGTCGGAGTCTGGCTGGGAGAAACCACTGCGGAAGAAGCCAGTGCTGTTCCTATGATACCCAATGGACAATGCCCTGTCAACACTGGCGTAAAGCACCCCGGGTTGCTTCACCTGTCTTCATTTCCCCAGATAGCAAGCAGCATGCGGGGCGCATCGACCTAGAGTTTACCTGACCGGGGATAGGGACCGGTGATGAAGTGGTAGGAACGCGATACCGGCCGCGCGGTGCCCGCGCGGCCGGAGGCTGGTCAAGCTGCCAAGCTACTGCAGCGCTTGACTCGCAGTTATGCTGTGAGACGCCTTGTCTTATCCCGAATTCACGTTAATGGAGTATTGAGCATCGTTGGTTAGTAGATCAACTGGCCGCCACTGACGTTGATATCTACGCCCACCAGGTGGCGTGCGCGATCAGAGGCCAGAAATACATACACCGCCGCGACGTCCTCTGGCTCGCCGATGCGCTGGATCGGAATGCTGGCAGCAAATTCCTCTTTGCGGCCTGGCTCATCCAGCCAGGTCGCAGTCATCGGCGTATAGATATTACCGGGTGACACCGTGTTGACATTGATGTTGAATGGAGCGGCAAACCGCGCTACCGATTTGCTGTAGGCGATGATGCCGCCGAACGCCGCACAATAGGCAGGAATGTTTGACGTTACGCCATAGGCGGTGAACGACCCCATATTGATAATCTTGCCGTAACGCCGCTCCATCATATGGGGCAGGACTGCCTGCACGCAGTTAAAAACGCCGCGCAGATGTCCATCGAGTTGACGATCATATTCCTCTTCTGTGGTGTCC
>CAZYQJ010000860.1:0-2370 GCA_964649925.1 uncultured Litorilinea sp. | reverse complement strand
AGGTGTTGACCAGCTGCCCATCCCAGAGGATGCTGGCCGTCTCCTCCTCGGCCCCGAAGCCGCTGCCAGTGAGCATCACCGCTTGCCGGGCAGTGCCCTGGCCTGGCGTAACGAGAAGCGAGGGGGTGTCGTCGGGCAGCGAGTAGTCTGCTGGGTGGAACTCATAGACCATACCGCCCAGGACATATGTCTCCTCTTCCCCTTGCACCTCTTGCAGCACCTCGACCGTGCCGCTCTGCTCAAGCTGCGGCTGCGTCACCTCCAGTGTAGCCACCACCTCTTCGCCAGGCGCCAGAACGAAGGGCTCGCCAGGGGTAAAGGGGTCCAGCGCAATCGCCCAGTTCTGCTGCGACCCATCGTCCAGGTGGAGGCGCAGAACGCTGGTGATCGCAAAGTCGAAGGGATTGCGCACAAAGAAGCGCGGGGCAAAGCTGCGCCGCAGCCCCGTATCGCTAAGGACGACGTTGCGATGGGTGACGTTGTTGTCGTTGGGCGTGATGTGGTCGATGATGCGGCTGAGGCGTGACTCATCGGAAACCAGGTCCTGGAGCGAGTCGATTACGGCAAAGAGACAGTAGTGGTTGGGTAGTGCCGGATCGAGCTCGGGTGCGTCCCAGTCGAAGCGGGCAATCTGGGCCGCATCGCCTGGTGTGCCAGCGACGGAACTGCCCGAATAGGCCAGGTTGGTAAGTGTACGTACGCCGATGGGGTGGACGCGCGCCGCGGCATCGGTCGAGTCAGCCGGAAAGACATCCCAGAAGTCGTCGGGCAGTGCTGGCAGCCCCGTGCCCGCATAGGTCCAGTGCAGTTTGACCGTCACCTCCGCCGCCGTCACCGGGCCGCGGTTGCGCACGCGCACATAGACGCGGTTGGACATGCCCGACTGGGGCGTCTCGTCGACCAACCGGTCGAAATCTAGCGAGGTCATCGGCGAGGGCACGGATTGGTAGCCGTCCACCGGCGAATCGATCTTGATATCGACGCTTCTGTAGTGAGGAATGTATCCACGCTCCGGCTCAAAGAGCGTGTGACTGGGCTGTTCCGTGTTACCCCAGTCTAGATAGTTGTCGCGCACGAAGATGTCCACCCCGCCGCGGCCGCCGTCTGCCACGGGTGCGGCCACGCGTACGGCCTCAAAGGCATTGATGCGCCCATAACCATGGGTCGCAGGCCCAGCGCTAGGACTGCTGAAGCCGTTGGCCGGGGAATAGGCAGCCACCCCCGGCTCGACTTTGTCGGCCGTGTCTTGTAGTAGCCGTTGAACTTGTTGCCGAGAAAGGTCCCCACGCTCAGACAAGATCAAACCGGCTATACCCGCCGAAAGTGGCGTCGCGGCAGAGGTTCCTCCGAAGCAGTAGGTGTAATCCCGGCGACTGGACTCCTCGGGGCAGTAATCGGACGAAAATCCATCTTCGTCGTTTGGTGGGAAGGCGTTGTTGTATCCGGCATCGCCGCGCCGATCCGTTGTGACGATGTTCAACGTGCCCACATAGGGAACTCCAGGCACGCGTTCGCCTGTGCGCGTCAGGACGGCAGGCCCATAGCCACGATGGGTGGGGGCAAGCAACTCCATACAGTTACCAAATGCGCTTTCAGTCACCTTTCGATCCTGGTTGCTAGAAGCGCTGATAGCGATTACGTTGGCCAGAGAGGAGATATCCGGAGGACGGTAGCCGTTATAGATGCAGTCATTGATGTTGCCATTGTTCATGGCGAAGAAGACTACAGCCCCCTGGCCGCCTCTACCTACTGTTGCAGCGCGATTGATAGCGGCAATCACATTCGGTACGCCAGCGACCGAGTCTAGCGGGTATCCCCAGCTGTTGGTGATAATATGTGCGCCGCTAGTCCATGCGTACTCAATGGCCAGGGCATCGGACCAGCGTGAAGTACCGCGGCGAATGGGCATGATGCGGCAGTCAGGGCAACTTCCACTGACGCCCAGCCCGTTGTTGCCTTTGGCTGCGGCCATCCCCGCCACCGCAGTTCCGTGGTTGTTGCGGCGACGACCAGGGCTCGGATTGCGATCGCCACACCCAAGTCCCGCCGACTCGCGATCACAGCCTCTAAAGTCCCAGCGCAGCGAGGGATGATAGTTGGACACTAGGTCGGGGTGATCCATATCAAAGCCATCGTCGATCACGGCAATGATCACGTCGGAGCCTCCCATCGAAATGTCCCAAGCCTCAGAACTATCGACGTCGGCATCCGGCGTTCCGCCGGAAGCGCCGGTGTTGCGATGATGCCATTGAGTGCCAAAGAGCGGGTCGCTAGGGATCGTCTCCCGGAGTTCGGGTGGCACGATGAAGTTCGGATGCGCATACTCAGTACGCGCGTCCTCGTGGTAGCGGTTGGCCATGGTGATGGCGT
>CAZYQJ010000859.1:0-2370 GCA_964649925.1 uncultured Litorilinea sp. | reverse complement strand
CGCCCTTATGCGGGCGAGGACGAACCGCAACTGATCGCGCTCTGGAACGCGGCCATGACGCACGACCGCATCGACCCGTCCGTATTCCGAACCAAAGTGCTTTTGGACCCGAACTTCAACCCCAACGGCCTATTAGTCGCAGAGGATGGGGGCGAACTGCGCGGCTTCGTCCTCTCCCTTGTGCGCCAGGTGCCGCTCTTTCTGCAGGGGTTGGAGCCTGACCAGGGCTGGATTACTGCCTTTGGCGTCCATCCGGAACACCGGCGCCGCGGGATTGGCCGCCAGTTGTTTGACGCTGCACTGGCGCGCATGGCCGACCTCGGTCGCAAACGGGTGGCGATCTCACCTTACACGCCCAATTACTTCATCCCCGGCGTGGACGTGGATGCCTACCCCGCGGCCATTGAATTTCTTAAGGCCACCGGGTGGGAGACCACCTCAACCCCCATTTCCATGCGCAGCGAGTTGACCGGCTTCCAGATCCCTGCCGAAATCCTGGAACTCGAACAGCGGCTCCAGCGCGATCAGGGGATTACCGTCCGGCCCGTCGAGTCCAAAGACCTGCCCCAACTCATGCCCTTCCTGGTCGAGAACTTTGGCTGGGACTGGTTCCGCTTTGCCCAGGAATACCTGCTGGAACTCTATGGGCCGGGGTCTGACCAGATCTGCTTCCTGGTCGCCTACCAGGGTGACCGCATCGTCGGCTACTGCCAGCAGCGGCGCGAGCGGTTTGGCCCCTTTGGCGTAACGGAGGCGATGCGCAGCCACGGGATCGGTCGGGTGCTGCTCTTCCGCTGTCTCCAGACCATGCTCGCCAAGGGCTTCCACTGTGCCTGGTTCCTGTGGACAGGCGAAGACGCAGCGCGGCTCTATGCCAAAGCCGGTTTTCACAAAGTCCGGCAGTTTGCCGTCATGCAACATGGGGCCGCCCCCTAACCCTGCAATCCATATATCGAGTCCATATATCGAGATCATGTCCTATAGAATGAGGGAAGTCTGATGACAGAAACCTACAAGCCGGAAGGCAAGATCATGGTCATCGGCGCGCACGCAGGTGACGCCGAAAACATGGGCGCGGCTGTGGCGCTCATCCACACCCGGGCCGGGTTTGAAGCCACGATTGTCCATATGACGCTGGGCGAAGCGGGCCATCCCACCCGGGAAGCTGCCGAATACGCCGAGCAGCGCAAAGAGGAGGTGCAGAAATCGGCGGCGTTGATGGGGGGCAAAGCCATCTGGCTGCCCTATCCCGACGGCGAACTGCCCGTAAACGACGAGGTCAAGTACCAGGTGTGCGATATCATCCGCGAGGAGAAGCCGACGGTTATCCTCACGCATTGGCGCGGGAGCTTCCACAAGGATCACAACAACACATATGATATTGTGCGCGATGCGATCTTCCTGGCCGCGCTCCCGGCGATCAAGCGCGCCCACCCGGCGCACCGCGTCAAGGGGCTGTACTTCCCGGAGAACTGGGAAGACATGGACAACTGGCGGGCGGACATCTACCTGGATGCCACCGAGGTTTGGGACGATTACCTGGCGGTGCTGCGTTCGCACGGGTTGATGCGGGGCGACTGGCCGACCTTCCGCTACTACGACTATTACAATGCGCTGGGCACGATACGCGGCTGCCTGAGCGGGTTTGAGAAGGCAGTGGCCTTGATGGTCCCGCCCGGCTCTTGGGTGCGCAATCTCCACTACCTGCCCCAGTTGGACCCGGCAGCCGTCACCGGCGGCTGACGCAAGGCGACAACGCATTCATGGTTGCGATCAACAGCGGCTCAGGTGCAACGCCTGGGCCGCTTGTCACGCAATGGGCTTCCAGTTTCCCGGCTTACGGCTCGGCCGACAGGACGATCTTGCCGCGCCTATGCCCGCTCTCGATCAAGACATGAACCTGACGCAACGCAGAGAAGGGCTGCGCGGTCATGGCTACGCCTGTCCAGGGGTGATCAGACCGCTTTCATAGGCAATGATAACGAGTTGTGAGCGGTCGCGGGCGTCGAGTTTCGCTAGAAGGCGGCTGACATAGGTGCGGGCAGTGGCAGGGCTGATGGAGAGATTGTCAGCGATCTCGTCGTTGGATTCGCCCAGCCCGACATGGCGCAGGATCTCGCGTTCGCGCTCGGTCAGGCCGGCCAGCAGTTCGGGATGGGTGCTGTCGGATGGGCTGGCGGCGAGTTGTTGCAGCACGCGGCGCGTGATGGAAGGTGAGAGCAACGCCTCGCCTCCCGCCACGATCCGCACGGCGCGGCGCAGTTCTTCCGGCGAAATGTCCTTGAGCAGATACCCCGCTGCACCGGCGCGGATGGCCTCCTGAATATCCTCATCCTCGTCAAAGGTGGTGAGCACGACCACTTTGGTGCC
>CAZYQJ010000858.1:0-2379 GCA_964649925.1 uncultured Litorilinea sp. | reverse complement strand
GCCGGTTGGTGGCGCAGGTGTCGATCCCGCTGCCGCGCCCGCGCGCGGTGGCAATGCTCGGTTCGCCTGAATTTGCCCGTTTGACCCAGCAAGTGCGCGCCCAGATTGACGCCGACTCAGCCTGATGCGGGTTTTCCAGGGGCAATGGCCTCACACAATTGACGCTGCCTGGTTGCTATGGTAGCCTGGTTCTGTTGAGGATTGTTCCAGCCTAGGCAATGGGCACGGCATCAGAAAGAGTGGCGATGATGAGCGATCATGTGACACCGGCGCGCGTGCGTTTTGCGCCCAGCCCGACCGGATTTTTGCATCTAGGCGGCCTGCGAACGGCCCTATTCAACTGGCTGTATGCACGGCGTACGGGCGGGCAGTTTATTCTGCGCATCGAGGATACGGACCAGCGGCGCTACAACCCCGAAAGCTTGGCTGATCTTATGGCCGGGCTGCGCTGGCTTGGGCTGGATTGGGATGAAGGCCCGGATATCGGCGGCCCTTACGGCCCCTATGTGCAGAGTGATCGCCGCGAGATTTACGCCCCGTATGCGGAGCAGTTAATCGCTTCGGGCCATGCGTACCGCTGCTACTGCACGCCGCAGGAACTGGAAGCCATGCGCGAGGAGCAGCGCGCCAGGGGCGAACCGCCAGGGTACAACCGCCGCCACCGCTTCATCTCTGACGCAGAGCGCGAGGCATTGGCTGCGTCGGGCCGTCCATCGGTGGTGCGCTTTGCCGCGCCGCTGGAAGGGACGACTGTCGTCCATGACCTGATCCGCGGCCCGATTGAGATCGAAAACGCCACGATCATGGACCCCGTGATCTTTAAGAGCGATGGCCTGCCCACCTATCATCTAGCCGTAGTGGTGGACGATCACCTGATGAAGATCACGCACATCCTGCGCGCCGAGGAATGGATATCTTCGGCCCCGCTGCACAAACTGCTCTATGATGCCTTTGGCTGGGAGATGCCCGTTCTGGTTCACCTGCCGGTGATTCTGGACCCCAGCGGCAAGGGCAAGATGAGCAAGCGCAAGAAGGTGGTGGCGGGCAAGGAATATCTGGCCCTGGTGCATGAGTTTGTCGAGGCGGGCTATCTGCCGGAAGCGATGTTCAACCTGTTGGCGAATGTGGGGTGGAATTACGACCCTGAGCAGGAGGTCTTTAGCCGGGAGCAGGCGATTGCGCGCTTTGACATCAAGGACATCAACCCAACCGCGGCGGCGCTGCCCTATTCCAAGTTGGAATGGCTCAACGGCGTCTATATCCGCGAGATGGATGCGGCGGAGTTGGCGGAACGGTTGATCCCGTTCTTGTCGCGCCAACTTGGGCTGGCCGAGGAATCGCTGCGCCACGACGAGCGGTTAACGAAGTTGGTCCCGTTGGTGCAAGAGCGCATCAAACTGCTGACTGAGGCGGCGGACAAGGTGGAGTGGGCGTTTAAGCAGGCCGATGAGATCACCTATCCCGACCCCACGCTGTTGATCGGCAAGGGATTGGACGCGCGCCAGAGTCTCGACATCTTGATACATGGGCGCGACCTGCTGGCCAGCGTCGAACCGTTTACTGCGGCGGCGATGGAGGACCAGTTCCGCGCGGCAGCAGGGGAGGCAGGTGTCAAGGTCGGCAGCTATCTTGCGCCGTTCCGAGTCGCGATCACGGGGCGGACAGTTGCGCCGCCGCTCTTCGAGAGCATTGAAGTTTTGGGTCGCGACGAGACATTAGCGCGGGTGGACAATGCGATTCAAGCCTTGGCTGCGCATGTCGGGGAGCGCGTCTAGCCCGCCGCGCTGGGGGCGTTCCGTCTTGCGTGACCAGCAAGGCCATCATGCTGGTGGATCACTGGCCTGGCGGCATGACCTAACCTTACCGCAAGTTTAATCGGCAGAACATCTGACTCTGGATCAGGCGCTAAGCCTTGAAGTCCCTTCTACACTGGTCAAACGACTAGTAAGAAGGGATTTTTGCTGTGTTAGACCATCTGACTGCCTTTGAATTGGAGTGCAAGGGCAAGAACCTCCGGCCCAAGACCGTCGCCTTCTACACCTGGGAGTTGGGCAAATTCCGCGCCTGGCTCCAGGGGCAAGGCATCGAGCGCATCGAAGATGTCCAAAAAGCCCATATTCAGCAGTATCTGGTGTATCAGCAAGAACGCGGGCTGAAGGACCGCTCCGTCCACGCCTCGTTCCGGTCCATCCGCGCCTTCTTCAATTTCCTGGAGACCGATGAGTGGATCGCGCGCAACCCGGTCAAGAAGCTCAAAGCCCCTAGAGTGGATCAGGCGCCGGTCAAAGGCTATTCCGCGGACGAAATCAAGCAACTGCTCACGGGGTGCGTGCATCTGCGCGACCGCTGTATACTGCATGTGCTCCTCGACAGCCTGTG
>CAZYQJ010000857.1:0-2380 GCA_964649925.1 uncultured Litorilinea sp. | reverse complement strand
TTCAACGGCTGGAGCAGGTTGAGACGAACCCAAGCCCCCGCATCCACCCTAGTGCGCCACCATGCTGGCGCTGGCATGGAGGGTGATCCCCTCTCCGAACCACGTCACGACGAACTCGAACGGATAGCTGACATCCACCTGCACGATCTCCGGGGCGGGCAGATCGACATGGATCTCCGCTGCCCCCTGGTTCAGACCGGTCATCCGGGAACGAACCGCTGTCTCGATCTGAGCCTTCAGCGCCATCTCCGACATATCGGGGTAATGCTCCACCCCGATGCGCGCCCCGTGTTGGGCGGCCCACTGAATCACGCTGGCGGCATAGATGGCCCGGCTAAACTCGATCAGCCCAAAGACCAGCGTCAACAGAATCATGACAGTCAGCGCAAATTCGACGAGCGTCTGGCCTCCTTCTTGCGCCAGGCGGTGGAAGGATGTGCGTTGTCTCATGCGTCTCCCTCCCCTCCAGCCTTTGAAGAACCCGAGCCGGTGAGCCTGTGTTGCTGCTTCATCGTCCGGCTTGACACAGAGTATCGCACGTGTTTCCGGGCCGCGCATGAGGCAAACGCTGATCTGTGGGTGCTACTTTCGCGCGCCCCGGAGTGGCGACCTTTAGGGCAAATGTCGCAGCCCGTCTTTGGCAGATGGCGCATGCCGGTTGCGGCCAATCGTGATGGCCGAGCGTGCGCCGCGCCCACCCCAAACGACCCGTCCACTTCAAAACCCGCCCGCAACTTAGGACTTTTGGCCGATACTCGGTACAGCTTTTTGCGGTGACGCGCCGCGCTTGAGCGCGCTAGACTGGAGCCAGTCACAGCCCGTCCCCGGCGCGCCGCTTCGCCAAGCTCCGCCCGTTGCGGAAAGACCCGTTTCCACCCCGGCAGCGTGCCGCCGGTTATGATCAGGAGAACGAACGCATGAAGTCACTTCGACAACACTGGCCGCCCATCCACCGCCCACTCCCCGGCCTGCCCTGGCGCATCGTGGCCGTGGTGATCGGGCTGGGGCTGATGGCGCTGTGGGGGACAGGTGCGGTGCGCGCCTCGTCGCTGCGCCCTGCCCTGCTGGAACCCGCAGATGGGGCCGTGATCACCGGCGTGGATGCGCCGCCGCTGGGCGTGCCGACGCTGCGCTGGTCGCCTGTGCCAGGTGCAACCCGCTATCAGGTCCAGATCAGCCAGTCGCAGGGCTTTGCCGACCCGATGGAGGATACGACCTACGCCACCATGCTCACGCCGACCAAGGCCTGGGTGGATGGCGTCTACTATTGGCGGGTGCGCGCCGAGGTGGACCGCAACTGGCAGGAGTTTTCTGAGGTCAGGACGTTTCGCAAAGACTGGGGCGCGGGCGGCACGAACAGACCGATCCTGATCTCGCCCGCCGATGGCCAGGTGCTGACCGGCTTCAGCGCCGACCACTTTCGTTGGGAGCCGGTGTTGGGTGCAGCGCGCTACCGCTTTGAGATCAGCGGGTCGCCGTCGTTCAATACCGTCGACTATACCGCCTATACACTGGCCCCCCAGCACACACCTACCCAACGGATGCAGAACCGCCAGTATTACTGGCGTGTCACCCCGCTGGACAGAGACGACCACCCCGGCGCGCCCAGCGACGTCTGGGGCTTCCATATCCAATGGTCGGTCGCGCCGCAGCCCTTAGCGCCGGAGAATGACGCCGTGCTGCGTTTTGTGCCGCGCCTCTCCTGGACCGCGGTCGAGGGCGCGCACAGCTATGTGCTGGAGATCAGCAGCGAGAGCGATTTCGCATCCTATTCGAGCTATACCACGCTCAACACCGATTTCACGCCCACCAAGTCATTCGCCAACAACGAGGACTATTACTGGCGCGTCAAGGCCATCGTCTACAGCGGGCGAGATGCGATTGCCAGCCCGCCCAGCGAACCGCAGCGGTTTGTCACCGCCTGGAAACAGCCGCCGCAGCTCCTGACGCCCGCCAATGACGCCAGCATCGGGCACAGCTACCCGTTCTTTAGCTGGACCCCTGTGCCTGGGGCCGAGCGTTACCGGATCGAGATCGATAACGATTACGGCTTTGGGAGTCCCTTGGTCGATGAGACGCTCTACAACGCCACATCCTATACCCAGCCCTCATGGAAGGACATACCGTTTGGGTCGGTTCTATACTGGCGCGTCCGCGCCATTGATGCGCAGGGCAACGCCACGGACCCGGCAAGTCCGTCCATGTTCAGATTTTCCATGACGCCGCCGCCCAACCTGGTCTACCCGCTGCCCTACTATGTACCCGACGCGGATATGCCCATCCACACCGACCGCGCCGCACCCTGGCCGGTCTTTGTGTGGGACACCACGCACAGCTATGACCCGTACCAGAACGGTCCGGCTGCGTTTGTGATGCCCGA
>CAZYQJ010000856.1:0-2381 GCA_964649925.1 uncultured Litorilinea sp. | reverse complement strand
GTTGGCCGCGATCGCCGCATACCCCGCAGGGTGCACCTCCAGCACGTAGAGCGTTTGGTCGATGTCAATCGGTTTCTCACCGTCGGCGTATTTGCGCGCCTGCACGCGGATCTTCTGCCCTGGCTTAAGCGCCTTTTGCAGGCTGGTCACGCGTAGCCGGTACGACCGGTAGGGCTGCCGCCGCGGGTGCAGGTATTGCACACTCGCCAGCAGCAGGTAATTGCCAGCCGCCGCCAGGTCAGCATCACTGTTCGTCAGCGGGCCAATGTCTTTGAACGTCAGCGCAATTTCGTCCTGCTCGCCCGTCTGTTCCAGCGTGTCGTTGTAGACATAGTTCCCGGCCTTGTTCAGGCGGTAGGTGTGGCCGTCCAGCGTGTAGCCGCCGCTGACCAGCCCCCCATCCGGCCAGGTTTCCGCAGAGGCCAGCGTCAGCCGGTCGTCGCCTTCGCCCACACCCCACGCATACGCCCGGCTTTTGAGGTCGTAGCTCTCCGCCACGATCTCGATGTCGGTAATAATGCAGGCGTCGGGATTGGCGGCGATGGCGTTGGCGTCGCCGTGCATGGTGGCAAAGACGCCGCTGTCGTCGGGGGCGCGGAGTATCTCCAGGTGACGCGGATCGCCTGACGAGTGCGTGACGCGCCTAAAAAAGCTACCCGTTTTCTCGCACATGGCGAGGATTGCGCCCAGCAATGGCTCATGGACGAACCGGGCCTTAAACGGCGGCGTATCGCCTGGCCCCAGCCGCGTGTAGGTCCAGTTCTGAAAGATCATGCGGTTAAGCAGCGTCACCTCGTTGGCGTTGCCGCTGCCTGTCAGCAGCAGATCGCCCGTGGTGCGCCGCGTCAGTTCACGCAGCAGGTCGCCGCCCTTAAGCACTAGCGTGGCGGTGTCGTCCTCACGGATGCGCGTGCGGATCTCGTCAATCGGCCCGCCGCCCAGATAGGTGACTACGCCGTTGACGAGGCCCCAGATGGCCGCCTCGCGCCGCTCTTGGATCAAATCCGCACCGGGCGCGGTGGCGGGCACTTCGAGTTCGAAATCGCCCACACGTGAGAGCCGGTCGCGCACGCGGGCGCGCAGCACGTTGATGATCGGCCCGTCGCCTAATTTGGTCCCGCTGGCATCGTGGATGTCTACCCAGACACGCATATCAGTACCACCCGTCTGCAAATTCGATGCGCCACGAGGCGTCCGGGTCGGCAGGCAACGCTTCGGCTACGATCTGGTTCTCGCCCGGCTCCAGGCGAATCCAGTCCTCTATCTTATGACCTGCCCCCAGCGAAAACCCTGCATACGCCGCCGCGCCGTTGATGGTGACGCGCTGCGCCCCGGTGTCGATGACAAACTCATCCTGGTCCTGCAGCGTGCCCGTCCATTCCAGATGCGCGTCGCCGCTGCCAAACGAGATGCTGGTAAACGATGCGTTGGGCAGAAAAATCAGGCGCACGTCAGTGACCGCGCGGTTGCCGCCGTTGGTGATAGTCGCCACGCTGGGCGATGTCAGGAAACTCCAGGTGTTGCTGTCCTCGTTGAGATACAGCCCGTCGTCGAAATAGTGGCCGTCGTCGAGCAGCCAGCCGCCCTCATGTCGCCGCCCACGCCAGTGCTGGTTGGGCGCTTCGAACTGCACCACAACCGGCTGGAACTGGAAGTTTCGATTGGTGCGGTCGATCTGGATGCGTTTGCAGCGCACATGCAGCAGGTGGCGCACATGGCCGTCATAGGTGCGCGCCCACAGCGTGCCGCGCTTGCCACGCAGCCGCCGCAGGGCGTCGAGTAGCGGCTGCTGGTCTTCCGGCGTGTGGGCGTAGAGGGTGAAGCCCTTGGTGATCAGCGCCGGGCGGTCGGCGGCTTCCTCATCGCCGGTGTCATAGCCGCCCAGGGGTGTGGCGAGAAAATCCGCCGCCGCCTCCACGTCGCCGAGCCGGTCGGTGACGTTGGTCGTGGGGAATGTATACAGGTCGGTTGGGTCGTTGTTGATGGCGAACGCTTCGAGTTTCATCGCAGCCCCATACGCCGCGCCGCCGTCAGGGTGGCTTCCTCCACCTGGCGCGGCTCAGTTGCACCGTAGAAATTCTGGTTGACGACGACATTGCCATTGTTGCCGCCGCCGCTCGCCATGCCGGGCGGCCATGCGCCCACCCAGCCCGCGGGCGGTGCGGTGACGGGAATGGCCTCTAGCAGTTCTTCCTGCGTCAATGGCCTGTCGCCCAAGCCTCCCACCGGCGGTGTCAGGCCGGGCGGCGCGGGCGATACGGGCAGCCGCGGCTCAATCGGTACGCGAGGTAACGGCGCTGCGCCGGGCAGCGGCGGTGCGGCTGGCGCATCTGGTAAAAACCACTCGCTCACCTGGCCATGACTGCCGCGCGGCACGTTCA
>CAZYQJ010000855.1:0-2393 GCA_964649925.1 uncultured Litorilinea sp. | reverse complement strand
GCGATAGCTGCCTCAGCCAGCGGTCGATCTCCGGGCGGTAGAAGCGCCATTGGTCTACTAGCAGTTTGACATCAGCAAACGCAGGCTTTTGATCAGGGGCTCGACGATAGACGAGCGCCTCGCTGGCGCAGCCAGTGATGTGTATGGGCGAGCACTCGCTTTTACCATCATAGTCGCGCTGGTGGAATGGGAACTAGCCGATCTGGCTCGATTTTCGGATCTGCTAGGATGTGTTCGTGCAGGACGCGCTGCACCTGAAGTAGGCTAACTTGGTTCCTTTTGGAGAAGGATATGAACGATCATCAGGTCATTGCTAACGCTGGCACACCGTCCCGTGTGCGTGCCGACCGGGTGCGCTACCAACTGCGCGCCGTATTGCCAGAGGTGTGGTGGCAGGACGTACGCTATGTGAATGTGCAGGTCTGGTTCTATGTGAACGAACTGCCGGATGGGGTGCCGCTGGATGGACATGCGGCAGCCGAAGGCGCGGAATGGTTGGAGCGCAACCAGGAATGGCGCTATCCCGCATGGGCGTACAAACAAGCTACTGCAATGTGGTGGAATGAGTTTTTCACGGAGCGGGAGCTCGAGTGTCTGCACGACTATCTGGTGGGGGCTTACGGGGTAACTGTACCCATGGAGGTGGTGGAGATTCACCGGCCGAAGCCTGATCTTCAGCCACTCCAGCGTGACGTGTATGGGTTTGACGCCTTTGGAGAGGTGGCGCTGCCAGCAGGCCAGCCGGAAGGCATCAACGGGGTCGTGAAGGGGGCATTTGTCATCGAAACTGCCACCCCGGCCTCCGGCGACGCGTAGGCGGTGTGACGCACCGGTGTCACAGGTTCAGTACTCTTGTGCTGGGCGCGCAGATCTATCTGCGGCTCAGGATCATGACTGGTCGCTAAGCAGGGTTCTGGTTGGGCAATGACAAGAACCTGAGCTGCAGCCGGCGAGAAACGGGCCACTGCTGTGCTGTGATACAGCAGTGGCCCTTCTTGAACTCAATGTAGCGCACTCGAGTCCAGAGATTTGGCAGCCGAGCCGCAGGCGCAGCAGTGCTATTCCATTGAAACGGTTCACGGATACTCCCCGCTCTAGCCGGGATGGGGAATCGCGCCGACTGCTCACCGAAAAAACACAGAGCCTCGGCGTCACCATCGTCAGTCTCGCAGTGACGCCGGACACGTCCATCTGTTCGTCAAAACGCCGCCGACGTTTGCGCCGCACTACATTGTTCAACAGTTGAAGGGCGTCACGTCGCGCCGCTTGCGGCAAACGTTTCCACATCTGCGCAGCCGCCTCCCGACGCTGTGGACGCGCAGCTACTACTGCGAATCGGTCGGACCCATCTCGGAAGATACTGTGCAGCAGTACATTGAAGCCCAGAAGAACCAGTAGCTCATGCAGACGCGTCTCACGCTGAAGTACCGCCTCTACACTAACCGGCGCAACCGTACCCTTGTCCAGCAGATCGATCTGGCAGGCATCATCTGGAACCATCTCACGGCCTTGCAGCGCCGCTACTTCCGGCTGTTTGGCGGCTACATCGGCAAGTGGCGCATGATGGGACACATCGCCAAACTGCGTAATGGCTGCCGGTCGCAATGGAAGTTGGTCGGCAGCCAGGCTGTGCAGAACATCGTAGAACGCCACGACGCTGCCGACCAACGCTTTTTCGAGTACAAGTCCGGCACGCGCACACGCAAGGCCGGGCCGCCGCGTTTTCGTAAGGTCAAGCAGTACTCCAGCTTCACCCTGAAGCAAACGGGCTGGAAGTATCTGGGCGGCAACCGCATCCGCATCGGCCAGCACATCTACAAGTTCGCCCTGAGCCGTCCTGTGGAAGGCGTAATCAAGACAGTCACGGTCAAGCGCGACAAGGCTGTTCGTCTGTTTCTCCGTCGTGCAGGAACTTGAGCCAAGCGAAATCAGCACGAATCAGGTCGGCGGTTTCGACTTCGGCCTCAAGACGTTCCTGACCGACGACGCGGGATGGACTTATCAGTCGCCGCAATTCTTGCGTGCGCATCTGGGCGTGGGGATCATCACATGCGACCGCGCTGGAGACTACTTGGCGCGGCCACAGCAGGCGAGGCATGCCATATTAAGACGGTGTTTTGGATCGCCTATCAGCATTTTCCTGCCGGCAACGCCGCTTCACCCCGCTTGGCACTGCCACGTGCCTACGCTTTACACATTCTCCCCGAAAAGATATAGTGCCATTCCGCAAGTACCAGCCTTCAGACAGCAGAAAACCGACATTGTTTTTGCGCCTAACCTCCGTTTGAAATGACGCCAGATTTAGATATGACAAATCATAAAGTTGAACATCGCGTTGAACCGATGGCGGATATGCTGGACACGCTCTACCGTTCCGAGTCGCGCCGGATTCT
>CAZYQJ010000854.1:0-2396 GCA_964649925.1 uncultured Litorilinea sp. | reverse complement strand
CTCACTGCTCGGCCTCTGTGGCGATTGTGCCCTGGGCGATCAGCCAGGTGACGGCTTCTTGGACGGCTTGCAGCGAGCTGTAGCGCGGCCGGTATTCGAGCAAGCGCTGCGCCTTGGCAATGCTGCAATTCGGGCTGCGCGCGATGTGCTCCCACGTGGCGCGCGCCTCGTCGGGGGTCACGGTCGCCTTCCACTCATCCCAGGGCAGATAGCGCAGGTTGGCTTCCTGCCCAAACCAGGCTGCCATGTGTTCGGCATAGCCGCGCAGGCTCAACGCCTGGGGCGAAACGGTATGAAAGCTCTCGCCCACCGCCGCGCTCCAATGGGTCATGGCCTGCATAAACGCCTGGGCCACGTCGTCGGCATGGACATGATGCACGGTCTCCAGGCCGAAGTTGGGCAGCGCGACCTCCTCGCCGCATGCCAACCGGCTAAAGACCACGGGGTTGAAATGGCCCGCCGGGTTGAGCGGGTTCCAGCCTGGGCCGACGATGTGCCCTGGATGCAGGATCGTGGCGGGAAAATCCCCGCGGCGCGCTTCGGCAAGCAGATAGCGCTCGATGTCCGCTTTCTGAATGCCATAGTCGCCAAAGGGCTTGCGCGGCGCATCCTCGGTGGTGGGGGCTTGCACCGTGGGGCCATGCACCCAGATCGTGCCGCAGTGCAGGAAGTGCTGCACGCGCCCGCGCAGCGCGTCCACCAACTGGCGCGCGCTCTCCAGCGTAAAGCAGATCAGGTCGATCACCGCCTCCGGCTGCAGAGCGGCTATCTGGTCGCCAAACGAGCCGTCCTGTTCTGCGGCGGCGCGGTCGACCGTCACCTGCTGCACCTGCTGCCAGGCCGCATGGGAATGGTAGGGCGCACGCTGTCCGCGGCTGAGGCTGATCACCTCATGCCCGGCCTCGACCAGGCGCGGCACCAGATAGGTGCCGATATGTCCTTTCCCGCCAATCACGACTACACGCATGTATGCCTCCTTGAGCCTTGTAGCCAGTTGTCAGTGGTCAGTTGTCCGAAAGGGGGCAGAAGACAGTAAGGCCAAGCCGCCACTGCCTATCTGCCTACTGCCCACCCCCTATCGCTCCCCCCGTGCGGGCTGCGTCCACCACGGAGCGGATGGCCGCGGCGGTCTGTTCAGCGTAGACCGGGTCGGCGACCAGGGTCACATGGCCCGCACCCTCGATCACCCAGACCGCGCTGTTGGTGGAGAGCGTCTGTAGTTCGCGGTGCAGTTCGTTAAAGACGCGGCGCGCTGCGTCCATCGGTGCGCCGGGCGTGAGCCAAGCCGCGGTTCCCAAAACAATGCCCAGGGGCCGGTCGCCCAGGTCGCCGGTTGCATCCACTTGTGCATCGGTCTGGGGCAGGGCAGCGGCCTCGTCGCGCAGGCTAGTCCAGAGCGCGGTCGAACCGTAGTGGGCAGCGGCCATGGCCTGCTGGTCGGGCGGCAGCGGTGGCGGTGGATTGCCCACCCAGCGGAAAATGCTGACCCGCGCCATCCACGGAGCCATGCGCATCAGTTGCGCCTCCGACGCAAATCGGGCGTGCGCCTCCGGCGGAAAACGGTCGCCGCGGATGGCCGTCGTGCCGCCGTCTACCAGCACCACGCCCACCACCTCATCCGGGTAAGCGTCGGCAAAGAGGCGTGCGATCAGTGCGCCGAACGAATGGCCTACCATCACATAGGGGCCAGGTTCGCTCGCTGCCAGCAGCGCATGTAACTCGGCGGCAAGGGTTGCACCGTCGCGCGGCAGGGGGCTGGGTTCGCTCCAGCCGCGGCCTGCCCGGTCATAGGCGCAGACGCGCGTCTGCTCGGCCACCAATGACTGCACGCGCGCCCAATAGACCGACGTGCCGTCGCCCAATGCATCCAGCACCACGGTAGGCGTGCCCGTCCCCTGGCAGACGATATGCAGCCGGTGGCCGCCCACATCCACCAAACGGCCCGGCGGCGGATAGGCGCGGCGATCGCGACCCGTCGCCCAGGCTTGATACCCCGCACCTACGGCCAGCAGGACTATCAACAGGGCAAGCAAGATGAGCAAGCCCAGGCCGAGCCAGCGCAGGACGCGGCGCGCGGCGGTAGATAGGGTTGTTGCCATAGGGCCTCCTGAGAGGGTGGGCAGGCTAAAATGCAATGTCTGGGACGCTAGCCAGGTTGGGTGGAGGCCCACTGCCGCGCCCGGTCAACTGGCCGAGCAACGCCAGCGACAGGCGTTTGGTCTCCAGCATGGATCCCTCTGTCTCCAGCACCGGCCCCACACAGGCAGGGCAGCCATTGGGGCATGGGCATTGGGCGATCAACTCATAGGCCGCGGCCAAGAGCGTATCATGCAGTTCAAAGAGGCGTGCGCTAAAGCCCAGCCCGGCGGCGATGCGCTCATAGAGATAGACCGTGG
>CAZYQJ010000853.1:0-2397 GCA_964649925.1 uncultured Litorilinea sp. | reverse complement strand
CCGATGCAGCCCCTGCGCCACGTCGCCGCCGCCGCCGCGCTCGCTATTCACCAACCCGCTAGCCAAACCGGTTTGCGCTCCTTCCCGTGGCGAGCTGTTTGAGCGTCACGGGAAGGTACACCTTCTGCAACAGATCATCGTCCTGCACTTCCACTGCGCCCACATCGCAGTTTGTGTTTTGAGGTCGCGCCACCCCGCGCTGGTCTACCGCCAAGAGGCACTGTGCGACGGGAATGGCGTCGATGGCCGGATTGCCGCTGAGGGGCAGCCGTGTCCAAGTTGGACCGCCATGATCGGCCAGTGGGCCTAGGGCCAGGGTCGCCAACCCCTGTTGGTCGCCCGGCTGGGCCAGGGCACAGTTGGTATCGCTCGCCAGGTTATAGCCCGACGAGGTGATTACCCCGTCGCAATTGCCCGTCTCGTTATCCACCAACAACACGGCTGCCAGGGTTAACGTGCTGGTCGCCAGCCCGTCATTATAGACGCCGCCGCCAAAGAGTGCGCTGTTGTCGGCAATCGTCACCGCGCGCAATATCGCCGCGGTCATGACGCCGGTCTGATAGACCCCACCTCCACCGCCAAAGGGGGCCTCGTTGCCCGTCACGGTGCTGTTAAACAGGTCCAGGTCACAGGCGGAATAGATGCCGCCGCCATGCCGGGTAGACCCGTCCGCGCCGACCCGGTTGCCCGTGATCGTGGACGAGATGACCGACATGTTGTCGTTGTCACAACTGAGGCCGCCCCCCTTGGTGGTAGCCTGGTTGTTGGCGACGGTCGAGTTTTTTATGTCAAGGTTGCCGCCCACCACCCAGATGCCGCCCCCATCCCCGATGTTGGCCTGGTTCCCCTCGAAGAGGCTCGCATCGATATCGGTCTCGCCCCAACTTTCGATGCCGCCGCCATAGCCAGCCGTGTTGCTCAGAAAGCTGGAGGCAGTGACGGTAAGCGCCGCGCCCGGCCCTACATAGATCGCGCCGCCGTCCAGTGCCTCATTGAAGCGAAAGGTGCTGTCGACGACGGTCATGCTGCCGCCGACATGGGCGATGGCCCCGCCGACGCCCAATCCTCCGGTCACCTGATTCCCTTCAAACCACCCATCCTCCACGACGACCACGCCGCTGTCGTTGTAGATGGCGGCCCCGTCGGCTGGGCTGGCGGCGCTGTTGCTGATGAAGGTCGAGGCGCGGACATGCAGTTCGCCCGTGTTGCTGATGGCCCCGCCGCTCCCGCCGTTCGAGACGTGCCCGCGCACCTCCACCCCGTCGAGTGTGAGCGTGCCGAAATTCTCGATGGGATGTGCGCCGTTGAATGCGCCGTTCGCCAGCACGATATCGTGCAGTTCCAGGCTGGCCGAGGCAAAGACCTGGATCAGCGCAGCGGAGCCGCTGCCGTCCAGCGTAATGGCGTTGGCCCCATCGACCGTGGCATCTCCGGCCACCTCCATAAATGCGGTGACGGGAATGGTGTGCATCCCTGGGCCGCAGTTGAAGGTGATCTCCACCGGCCCCGCAGTGGCGAGCGCGGTGCGCAGTTGCGTGTCGTTGGTGCAATCGCTCACCACGACCGGGGCTGCCGTGCGCGTGGGCGCGGCGGCTTGGGCCTCATGCAGACCGAGCCATGCCAGCGCTAAGATGAACGCCGCCAGCATGAGGCTCCCCTTGTAAAGCCGCCGCAACACCCACTTCGATCCTTGACGCCTGTCCCAACACATTGGAGTCCTCCTTGTGATATGACTATGCAGCAATGAAATACAGCCTATAGAGGAACCATCACGGACAGGGATGCCAAGCGCACCGTCCCAGCCGTGGGGGAGCGACAGCGATCTCTCGGCGCTGTCGGCGGCAGCTATCATACCACGACCGGGCCGTACACCAATTGAACGGAACCCAAAGAGTTCATTTTTAAGACTGGCCCCCCTATTCCGGCCCGAAGGGGTAGCATTCCACGTCATCCTGGATGGCTTCGATCAACGTGCTGATCTCGCGCTTGTCCTCGTCGTCTAGCTCTTGTGCGCCTGCGGGGGCGCGCTCTACGGTGGAGGTAAAGACGCCGCGGCGTTTGAGGATGTAGCGCATAAAGGGGTGAGTCTCCAGGTTGATCAGCGGCAGCAGGCGGCGGTGCAGGTCGCGCGCGCCTGCCTCATCCCCGGCCCACCAGCGTTCCATCACCTTTGCCAGCAGGTCGGCGATCTCACAGGCGGGCACACAGCCGTTGGCCCCGCGGCGCAGTTCATCGGGCAGAAAGCGGCCCCCCGCACCGCCAAAGACCGTCTTGACCTTGTCGCCCACCAATTTATAGACCTCCGAGATATGTTTCGGCCCGGGGGGACGCTCCTCCTTGACATACTCGATGGACGGCACATCCTCGATCAGACGTGCAATCTGCTCGCCGTTGAGC
>CAZYQJ010000852.1:0-2400 GCA_964649925.1 uncultured Litorilinea sp. | reverse complement strand
CGCCCAACGCCGCGCTGCCTCGCTGATGCCGCCGGAGGTGATCAGGTATGCCATCGTGGCGTTATGGTGAATCATCGTGCCATAGAGGTCGCGCACCACTGCCTCGCCCACTGTGCCGCGGTAGCGTTTGCACTGCACCACAGCCTGACGCCCGTGCGCGTCGATGACGAGGATATCCACGCCGCCATCTTTGACGTCGGGCGTGTTCACGACGTCATAGCCCTGACGCGCAAAGATGCGCTGCGCCACGTAGCTTTCAAACTCAGATGGGGTCAACGCCATCAACTGGTCCAGCGTGAGCGCGGGCCATTCAGTTTGCCGGAAGCGGGCGCGCCAGCGCGGGATCGCCCACCACCAGCCGATGACCACAGCCACGCCAATGATGACCGTCAACAGCGCCACGCCTACCTCTACACGCCCGACCCCCACCAGGCCGGTATGCCAGAGGCGTACCGCCAGCCACGCATAAAGCGCCAGCCAGATCAGGCTGCCCAATAACAAAGCCCCGGTCTGTACGTGCAGCGCTGCTGGGGCGCGCCAGGCCGGGGGTCGAAATTCATAGGTGCGAAATGCCAACGTGCGATGGCCCATAGCGGTGACGAAGTCGTCAACGTCCAAAGAGACGGCTCAATAGCCCTTTTTTCTTGGGTGCAGGCGACGGGGGATCGATTTCCAGTTTGGGTTCCGGCTCTTCCGCCTCTTCATCCGCCTCGTCGGTCAGGATGCCCAATTCGCGTTTCAGGTCGTCGGTCATAGCGTCCGGGGTCCACATCGGCTCCCAGACGATCTGGACACGCACCGCGCTTGCGCCGTGGCTGGTGAGCACCTGCTCCACGTTTTCGATGATCTGAGGTCCCATCGGGCAGTGTGGGGTTGTCAGGGTCATGGTGACGTCAACTGCGTTGTCGGGCTGCACCTCGATCCCGTAGACCAACCCCAAGTCTACGATATTCTGGTAGATCTCGGGGTCAATCACGGCGCGCAAATAGTCGCGACAGGCAGCGGATGTCAACACTTCACTCATACATATCCCCTCATAACGGCGCACCTCAATGGCGCTGTAACAACTCAATCATCGTGCCGTGCGTGGCCTTGGGGTGGATAAACGCCACCAGCCCATGCACGCCCTTCCGCGGGGTCTCGTCGATCAGCCGCAAGCCCTGGCCGCGCAAGGTCTCCAGTGCGGCGGCGATGTCGTCCACCTCGAAGCACACATGATGCGTCCCCTCGCCCCGATTCTGCAAAAAACGTGCCGTGCCGCTGGTTTCGTCGGTGGGCGCAATCAGTTCGATGGTGCTGTTACCTGCATCCAAAAAGGCCGCTTCGACCATCTGCTCCGGGATCTCCAGCCGCTGTAACAGCCGGAAGCCGAGGTCATCACAATAGGTTTTGAGGCTCTCATCCAAACTGTGGACAACGATGCCCACATGGTCCATGCGTGTAAACATCTAGACCCAGCTTTCAGGGGTGTATTCGCCAAAGACCCGGCGCAGGGTGTCACAGATTTCGCCCAGCGTGGCATAGGCTTCCACAGCCTCCACAAAGAGGGGCATCAACGGCGCTTGCGGGTCGCGCGCGGCGGTTTCGATCCGATCCAGGGCTGCTTGCACGCGCGCGTTGTCACGTTGGGCGCGCAGTTCGGCCAGCGCAGCACACTGCGCGGCGCGCACGCTTTCATCCACGCGCAGCAGGTCAGGGGTATGTGTCTCTGCCGACTGGAAGCGGTTGACGCCCACCACCACCTGATCCCCTTGTTCGATGGCGCGCTGCGTGCGGTAGGCGGCTTCCTGGATCTCGCGCTGGATATAGCCTTCTTCGACGGCCTGGAGCGCGCCGCCCAATGCGTCGATGCGCTGGATATAGTGGGATGCCTGCGCCTCGATCTGGTCTGTCAGCCATTCGATGTAATATGCACCGGCCAGCGGGTCCACGGTATCGGCCACGCCGCTTTCATGCGCGATGATCTGCTGCGTCCGCAGTGCGATCTCCACCGATTGTTCGGTGGGCAACGCCAACGCTTCGTCCCTGCCGTTGGTGTGCAGGCTTTGCGTGCCGCCCAGGACCGCGGCCAACGCCTGCAGCGTGACGCGCACGATGTTGTTGTCGGGCTGCTGCGCGGTGAGCGTGCTGCCGCCGGTCTGCGTATGGAAGCGCAGTTTGCAGCTATCGGGATGGCGCGCGCCAAACCGATCGGCCATGATGCGCGCCCAGAGCCGCCGCGCCGCCCGGAACTTGGCAATTTCCTCCAGAAAATTGTTATGGGCGTTGAAGAAAAAACTCAACTGACGTGCAAAGCTATCCACGTCCAGCCCGGCATAGATGGCCTGCTGTACGTACTCGATGCCGTTGGCAAGGGTGAAGGCGACCCTCATTTTGTAGGTGATGCTTCTGACTCCCTGC
>CAZYQJ010000851.1:0-2403 GCA_964649925.1 uncultured Litorilinea sp. | reverse complement strand
TCAACTTGGGGCGCAACGCCAGGGCGCGGGCGATGCCGATGCGCTGGCGCTGGCCGCCGCTGAAGGCATAGGGGTAACGGTTCATGTGCTGGGCACGCAGCCCCACCATCTCCAGCAGTTCGCGCACCTGCGATTTGAGTTCATCGCCGCGCGCGATGCCGTGGATCACCAGCGGTTCGCTCACGATGTCCAGCACGGTCATGCGCGGGTTGAGCGAGGAAAACGGGTCCTGAAAGATGATCTGCATATCGCTGCGATAGCGTTTCATCTCCTCGGGCGAAAGCTTGGCGAGGTCCACCATCTGCCCGTTGTGGCGGAAGTGAATCTCGCCCTCGGTCGGGTCCAATGCGCGCAGGATCAGCCGTCCGGTGGTCGTCTTGCCGCAGCCCGATTCGCCCACCAGCCCCAATGTCTCGCCCTGATAGACCGCCAGGTCCACGCCATCCACAGCGCGCACCTGGCCCACCACCTTACGAAAAAAGCCTTTGCGGATCGGGAAGTGCTTTGTGAGGTTCTTGACTTCGAGTAAGGTCTGTTGTGCCGTCAATGCAAGCCTCGATCTCTAGTACAGGGTACAGCGCACCCAATGGCCCGGTTCGCGCTCCACCAGCGGCACATCCTCATAACAGGCGGGCTGCTTGGGGGCAGGGCAGCGTGATGAAAAGGCGCAGCCCGGCGGGATCGAAAACGGGTCGGGCACGCTGCCGGGGATCGGGGTCAGCCGTTCTTTGGTGCGGCTCCCCAACTGCGGGATCGAACGCATCAGCCCCACCGTGTAGGGGTGCAGCGGTCGTTCGAAGATGATGTCGGCGCGGGCGCGCTCCACCACCTTGCCCATATACATCACGGCCACGTCGTCGGCCATCTCCGCGATCACGCCCAGGTCATGGGTGATGATCAGGATCGCCATGCCGTAATCGTCCTGCAACTTCTGCATCAACTCCAGGATCTGCGCCTGGATCGTCACGTCGAGCGCGGTGGTCGGCTCGTCTGCAATCAACAGGCGCGGGCTGCACGCTAACGCCATGGCGATCATGGCGCGCTGGCGCATCCCCCCAGAGAACTGGTGCGGATACTCGTCAAAACGCTGTTCGGCATTGGGGATGCCCACCTGCCGCAGCAGGTCAATCGTGCGTCCGCGTGCCTCGCGCTTGCCCACGCGCTGGTGCAGCGCAATCGTCTCCGCGATCTGGTTGCCCACCGTATGCACCGGCGAGAGCGAAGTCAGCGGCTCTTGAAAGATCATCGAGATTTCGTTGCCGCGGATGCTGCGGATCACCTCGCCATCGGGATTCAGCTTGGTCATATCCACCAGTTGATCGTTGGCACGGCGAAAGATGATCTCCCCGTCCACAATACGGCTGATGCGGTTGGGCAGCAGGCGCAGGATCGAATGGGCGGTCACACTCTTGCCGCAGCCCGATTCCCCCACCAGCCCCAGCGTGCGCCCCGGCTGGATATCCAGCGAAACGCCATCCACGGCGCGCACCGTGCCGTCCAAGGTGGAAAAGTAGGTTTTGAGGTTGTTGATTTCAAGCAGCGGCGCGGAGGCAGGTTGGCGCAGGTGCGGGGGTCTTTCCAGCGTAACAGGCTCAGTCGAATTCATGGTCATCTCGTATAGGGATCGGCGGCATCACGCAAGCCGTCGCCCAGGAAGTTAAAGGCAAGTACGGCCACGACGATAAAGATCACAGGGGAAAAGACCCACGGGTACAGGGCAATGGACTGCAAGTCCTGGACTTCCTTGAGCAGCACCCCCCAACTGGTCACCGGCGGCTGGAGACCCAGACCGAGAAAACTCAGCGCAGTCTCCGCCAGGATCATCGAGGGCATGGCAAGCGTGGCGACGACGATGATATGCCCCAGTGAGGCCGGGATCAGATGCTTGAAGATGATGCGCCTGTTGCTCGCCCCCATCAGCCGGGCGGCCAGCACATAATCGGCCCCGCGCAGCGAGAGGGTCAGCCCGCGCAACTGCCGCGCCAGCCAGGTCCACCCGATCAGCGAGAGGATGATAGTCACGGCAAAATAGACGCGCATGGGCGGCCACACCGCGGGAATCGCCGCAGAGAGCGCCATCCACAGCGGGATGGACGGGAACGATCGCACCAGTTCGATCAAGCGCTGGATCAGGTCGTCTACCCAGCCGCCAAAAAAGCCGGAGACAATGCCTAAGATCGTCCCCAACGACAGGCTCAGCGCCACCCCGACCAGCCCAATCGTGAGCGATACCTGACTCCCGAGCAAAATGCGCGTGAGCATATCGCGCCCCTGGCGATCGGTGCCCAACAGGTTGATCGCCCCCTCATCTGTGCCAAGCAAGTGGATGTCACTCTGGATAAAGCCCAAGATCGTGTAGGGTTCGCCGCGGGTAAAGAAGCGTACAGGGTACTTCACGCTGCG
>CAZYQJ010000850.1:0-2404 GCA_964649925.1 uncultured Litorilinea sp. | reverse complement strand
GGGGAGGCGAACCGGACCGGCCGGAGAGACGAGCACAAAACGCGATCTGGGCACCGTCGGTGGACGGTGCCCAGATCTCGCGTCTTCGGGTGCGCCGCCAGGGACTCGAACCCCGAACCCGCTGATTAAGAGTCAGCTGCTCTGCCAGTTGAGCTAGTGGGCCGTGCGGTCAATTGTTCTAGTAGTATACGGCTTGTGCCGCGTCTTGTCAAAAAAACACCGCTTTAGACGGTAGTGGGCTCGTTCGCCGGTCGGCGCTCTGTTCGGAAGGCGACAGGCTGTGGCGTATAATGTGTGTGTCTGTTCACAGGTTTTATGCGAAAGGCTACGCACATGAATGGTACGCTCGCGAAACAGCAGCAAACGTATGCCGAGTTGCTGGTGACGACAGGACTCAATCTGCAACCAGGCCAGTCCCTACGCGTCGGCGCAGAACTGGCGCACCGTGACTTTGTACGTGCTGTGGCAGAGGCCGCATACAGGATGGGCGCACCCTATGTCCATGTAGACTGGGGGGATACGCCGCTGGTGAAGGCGCGTTTGGTCCACAGCAAACCCGACCTGCTGACCTACTTTCCAGACTATGAGGTGGCGCGCCATCGCCAGATGGTTGATGAAGGGTGGGCCCGGCTCGCCCTCGTCGGGCCAGAGTTTCCCGATCTGCTCAACGATGTGGACCCGGCGGCGATGCGGGCCGTGGCGATGACGCGCTCACAAAAGCTGAAATTCTATATGCAGGCGACAATGGCGAACCGGATGCAGTGGTGTGTGGCCGCGGTGCCGACTCGTGCATGGGCCGCCAAGGTCTTTCCTGCGCTGCCGCAAGATCAAGCCCTTGAACAACTGTGGTCGCTTATCCTGCGCACCTGCCGGGTGGATCTGCCTGACCCCGCAGCCGCTTGGCACGCTCACGACCTGCGGCTTAAGAGCGTGGTGGATTTTATGGCCGCCCAGCAAGTACGCAGCCTGCATTTTGTGGATAGCCAACCGGGGCCGGACGGCAAGCCGATGACCGACCTGATTGTGGGCCTGACTGACCGGCCTCAATGGCTGGGGGCTGCGGCGCAGCGTCCCGACGGGGTCCAGTTCTTCCCCAATATGCCCACCGAAGAGGTCTTTTCAACCCCTCACAATCAGCGCACCGAAGGCTGGACGCGCATCTCCAAACCGGCATTTCCCTTTGAACGGGAAGTGCGTGACGCTTATTTCCGCTTTGCGGGCGGAGAGGTGGTGGAGTTCCACGCCGCCGTGGGACAAGAGGTGTTGGAGCAGTTCTTTGCGCTGGACGGCACACGCCGGTTGGGAGAGGTGGCGCTGGTCGACGTGCGCTCGCCGGTCAACCAAGCCAATGTGGTCTTTTATGAAACACTCTTCGACGAGAATGCCGCCTGTCATATCGCCTTTGGCGAGGCATATCCGGATGGCGTGGTGGACGGCTCATCGCTGGACGAGGCGGAACTGCGTGCGTTGGGCGTCAACAAAGCGGACTCACACCTGGACGTGATGATCGGCACGCCCACAACGCGGCTGACCGGCCTCTGCGCCGATGGAAGCGAGGTTTTGCTGATGGAGAATGGATCGTTTGTGCCGCAAGTGACCGGCGAGGGCCAACCATGAGCGCGGCTCTCCCCACAAACACATCGTTCGATATGGTGCGCGAGCACTTACGCGACTTTCCTCATTATGAACTGCCCGTGGGGTACCGGTTCCGCGACTACCAGCCGGGCGATGATGCCGTATGGACTACCTTGAATCAGGCCGCCGAGCCGTTCTTTGAGGTCAAGCCGGACCTGTGGCAGCGTCAGTTTGGGAACGACGAAGACGCGCTGCCGGGGCGCATGTTTTTTGTCGTGACCGCGCAGGATGAGGTGGCAGGTAGCATTACGGCGTGGTGGGAACGCGACCGCACGAACCCAAATGAACGCGGCCGCATCCACTGGGTGATGGTGCATCCGGCGCATCAGGGCCGCGGGATCTCCAAAGCCATGATGACGCGCGCCATGCATCGGTTGGCGGAAAGCCATTCGACGGCGATGCTGGGCACGTCGGCGGGCCGCGTGCGCGCTGTGAAGGTCTATCTGGATTTCGGCTTCCTGCCTGATGCGGCGGAGGCGGCGGCCAAGCCCGAGGTGTTGGCCGCATGGCAGCAGGTGCAGCAGTACTTGGGCCATCCTGCGTTGGCGCAGTGGTTGGCGACCCATGCGGCGGCGAAGTGAGCGATGAACCGGCAGCACCAGCGTGTCCCCCTCCCTGTAGATGACCCGCTGACCCCATTCCTGGCCGGTGATGGCGTGATGGTGTTGGACGGCGCGCTGGCGACTGAACTGGAACGCCGCGGCGCGGACCTGCGCGATCCGCTCTGGTCGGCCAAATTGCTGCTCGAAGCGCCGGAGATGATCCGCCA
>CAZYQJ010000849.1:0-2409 GCA_964649925.1 uncultured Litorilinea sp. | reverse complement strand
AGCTACGTGGCGCGCCTCGGCCATGCTGCTGCTCTTGCCCCACTGCAGGCTGCCGTGCAGGGGCAGGCGAAAGACGGTCGTTTCGATGGCCTGGATCGCAAGCTGTGAAGTAGACATAATTCTATGCGGGCGGTTGGGCGGCAAGCCAGGTCTGGATGCGTTCTGCCACCTGTGCTGGCGAGAGGGCAACGGTATCGAGGTGCAGCAGCCGGTCGGGGGCATGGCGTTGGAGCGCGGCCAGGGTTTCAGCTGGGTCATAGCTGCGCCGCTCGTCCACCACGATCTGCAACTTGGCGCGCAGGTCGGCAGTGGCAAGTTGGCCTGATTGCAGCCACCCCAACAACTCGGCTGCTTCGGCGGGCGAGAAGAGGGACGCAGCGTCAGGAACCCCCAGGGCATCAAAGCTTTGGGGGGGATGCGCGGCATCTGCGGATGGAACCGCCACTCGGTCAAAGCTATCCCGGCGGTTGATCAGGCGTTGGACGCGCACCCAGTCGGGCGCATCGAGCATGGCGAAGCGCGCGCGTGGCAGGCGCGCCGCGGCGGCAGTGACTTCGTTGGCCCCGCGCAGCCCGTCGAAGATCAAGGGGCTGCTGGTCAGGTCGGGCGCGATATAGACCTGGGCCAGCGCGTCGGCCATGCCACCCGGATAGCGCTGGCGATAGCGCCGCGTGTAGGCAAAGCGCAGGCTGCGGTCGGTGACGGGGGTGATCGGGTCGCCGTCTGCGGCCTGTATGGCGGCGATGATCAACCGGTCGGTCAGGTCGCGGCGGTCAGGGATCAGCGAGTAGTTGAGGCCGGTCTGAGTCAGGTGCTTTAGGACGGTGCTTTTGCCCACGCCGGTCACGCCGACCAAGATCAGCAGCGGACAGGTGTCCAGTGTGCGCCAGCCTGCGGGGGCTGGTTCGCCCACGCCCACGCCGGGCGCGATGGGTTGAAACGGGAGTGCCACATGCATATCCGATGATCTTCTAACTCATGTGCAAGACAAAACCATTGCGCCATTATACCTGCATTGCGTACGAAGTTGTAACGTTGCACAGGGTTGTGCATCCACTTCTTAGACAATTATCTGGTGATTGACACCTGCGCACGTCGGTGTTAGAATGACCGGAGCCATTGGTCAGACCATTTTGCCGACAGCGCTCCCTATTCTGGCCCGTATGTTTCCCTCTACAGTCGAACGCCGTTTTTGAGTGGGCTGCCAAACGGCAACCCATCATGGCAGTCTTTGTACTCTGACCGCAGTAATGCGAAAATAGGCCATCTGGAGATGGGCTTTGTGCCTCTATCGCCTTTTCTTATCAATATAGCCACCCCAAACACCTCTAGAACGCATACGCGACAGGAGTTACTATGAAGTTGGTGACCTATCAGCCTGCTGGTGCAGGCCCGCAACTCGGCGCTGTGGTTGACGACATGGTGATCCACCTGCCCCAAGCCTCGGACGGGCGGCTGCCCAACGACATGCGCAGCTTTTTGGAGATGGGCGAGCCTGCCCTGGCACTGGCGCGCGAGATCGTGGGCAAGGGGCCTGGAACCGGCGCAGTTCCGCTGGGCAGCGTCAAAATCCTCGCGCCGATCAGCAACCCGTCCAAGGTCATCGCCATCGGCCTGAACTACATGGACCATGTGCGCGAGCAGGGCATGAAGCCGCCCACCCTGGCGACGATGTTCACCAAATACCCTAGCTCGATTGTCGGGCCGGGTGACGCCATCCGCTGGGACCCGGCGCTGACCAGCAAGGTCGACTATGAGGCAGAACTCGCCGTCGTGATCGGCAAGCGCGCCAGTAAAGTCGCGGAAGCGGATGCCTATGACTATATCGCCGGGTACACCAACTGCCACGACGTGAGCGCACGCGACCTGCAACTCGAAAAGGGTGACCAGTGGATCATGGGTAAATCGCTGGACACTTTCTGCCCGTTGGGGCCATATCTGGTCACCAAGGATGAGATCGCCGACCCCCACGCGTTAGGCATTCGCTGTCTGGTCAATGGCGAGGCATTGCAGGATTCCAACACGCGTGAACTTGTCTTCAAGATTCCCTATCTGATTGCTTATCTGTCGCGCGGCATCACGCTGCTGCCCGGCGATGTAATTACCACCGGCACGCCCGATGGCGTGGGCGCTTTCCGCAAACCGCCGGTCTATCTGAAGCACGGCGATGTGGTGACGGTGGAGGTGGAGGGATTGGGTGAATTGACCAACCCGTGTGTGGAGGATGGCGCAGCATGAACGGCGAAACCTTCATGCTGACCGGCTCGATGGGCTGCATTGGCGCGTGGGCGCTGCGCAACCTGGTCCGTGAAGGGACGCGCGTTGTTGCCACTGACCTGGCGACCGACCCGGTTCGCCCGGCGTTGCTGCTTTCGCCCGACGAGTTGGCGCAGATCACCTTTGTCAAAC
>CAZYQJ010000848.1:0-2409 GCA_964649925.1 uncultured Litorilinea sp. | reverse complement strand
GGCCAATGTCGAGATATTGCAGGCCCGCGGCGTTAGCTTTGTGGGGCCGGAGGCAGGCCATCTGGCGTCTGGGCTGGTGGGCCGCGGGCGCATGAGCGAACCCATGGACATTCTGGGACAGGCGCGCTATCTGCTCGCGCGCGGCGGGCCGCTGGCCGAGCGCACCGTCGTGGTGACCGCGGGCGGCACGCGTGAGCCGGTCGACCCGGTGCGTTATCTGACCAACCGTTCGTCGGGCAAGCAGGGCTATGCGGTGGCCCAGGCCGCGCTCGATGCCGGGGCCGAGGTGATCCTGATCTCCACGGTGGACACGCTACCCCTGCCGACCGGGGCGCAGCACCGGCCTGTGGAAACAGCGCAGCAGATGGCCGATGCCGTGCTGGACGCGGCTGCCGGGGCCGATGTGCTGGTGATGGCCGCGGCGGTTGCCGATTTTCGCCCGGCGCAGGCTGCGGGTCACAAGATTAAGAAGGAAAGCGGCGTGCCTACACTGGAACTGGCCGCCAACCCCGATATCCTCATGGCTGTTGCCGACCAGCGGCGGCAGACGGGACGGCCTGCGGTCGTGGTCGGGTTCGCCGCCGAGACGGACAACCTGTTCGAGAACGCCCAGAGCAAGCTGGAACGTAAGGGGCTAAGCTTTATCGTCGCCAACGACGTCAGCGCCGAGGATGCCGGGTTTGCGGTAGATACCAACCGGGTGATCTTGTTGGGCGTGGATGGCTGGTCCGAAACGCTGCCGTTGATGAGCAAGGTCGATGTGGCCGAAAAAGTGATCGACCGCGTGATCCGCACCCTGGGCGAACCGCCGCACGCCGCGGCGAAGTAGGGGGATGCGGCTGCGCCGCCACTTCGTGATAGGGGAGTAGGGGATAGAGCAGCCAAGGGCGCGTCGAGGATCATGCGCCGGCTGTCGTGCCGATCCGGATCACGCTCGACACCACTTCGTCAAGGCTGGCGCTGGTGTCAATCTCGTATCCTGAGACCCGGCGCAGCAACGGCTCCACGGCGTCTACCAACTCTAGCACGCGGTCAGCCTCATGCGGGTCTTTCCCGTATGAATTGTTTGTCCTTGTCGCCAGCCGCTGCAAAATGACATCCGCGGGCGCGCTGAGCAGCACGACATGGTCAAACTGGGGCAGAAACGGTCCCATGTTCGCCGCACAACCGCTCACGAACAACAGGTCGGCATCTTCGGTGGATAAGAGGTCTTGAACGCGATCCTCCCGCCACACCCAGTCCCTGTCCGGTTCGACGGGCGACCCTGGAACGTCCGAATCGTCGGTCACCTCCACCCACCTGGAGAACTCTGGGCCGTCCAAATCCACGGCTTTATAGCCGCGCGCTGCAAGTTCATCGATCACCGTGGACTTGCCGGTTCCAGACATCCCCGTCAGCAGCACTCGCTTCACGACACCTCCCTTTTCACGCTGGAATCGCACCTGAGATCGGCCGGGGCTGTTTACACCCTGGCTACTCGACATAGCGCGCTAGCTTCTCCAGTGAAGACCGCGTGCCGATCTCATTATCCTCAGGCCGAATACCCGGCGGTATGTTCTCAAAGGCGATGGTCACTTCTGTCCCCTCGTCCCTCTCCTCAAGCGTGACCACCATGCTCATTTCCCCTGCGAAGACGGGGTCGGTCGAGTCAAAGGTGATTGCCTCGACGATCTTTGTGGGGGGTGTGAGTTCTATATAGCGTGCAGAAAAGCGGTCTTCTTGTTCCGAGGTCTTGCCAGGGTATGCGTGTTCGGGCGTGGTATAGAACAGTGACATCTGGTATCCGCCGCCAACGCGCCCGTCGAACGCATGCACCTGGCCGGTCATTCCCTCCGGCGCGCGCCAGACAGCCAGGGCCGTAGGGTCGGTAAACGCCCGGTAGACAACTTCGCGTGACGCCTGAATCAGGCGCGATGTGCTTGTAGAGGCAGGTGAAGATGTATCCGTCAAGGCTGTCTCCTGATAGGTTCTCAGCACGCGCCGTTCATGTATAACTCGCCCTGCTCAAAGCCGCGGGCGGCGTAGTAGGCGCGTGTCCCCGTAGCGGCGATGACGCTGATGCGGCGGAAGCCTGCGTCACGGCTGATGCGCCGCGCCGTTTCGATCAAGCGCGTGCCCAGTCCGGTGTGCTGCGCCTCACCGTCGTCGCTCTCCATGTCAATGCCCAACGCTGGGCCGTAGACATGCACCTCGCGGATCAGCGCGCTATTGGCGATCTCATCCAAAAAGGCGCGGCTGCCTACGCCGGGCGCAAGCGGCAGGCTGAGGCGTAAGAACCCGGCGATCAGCCCCGGTTCGGGGTGCGCCTCGTTGGTGACAAAGTGCAGGAAATGCTCGCGCGTCAGGTCGGTGTCATAGCTGTAGACCTGAAGCGTCACTTCATGCGCGGCCACGCGCCGCCGCTTCACC
>CAZYQJ010000847.1:0-2415 GCA_964649925.1 uncultured Litorilinea sp. | reverse complement strand
CTTCATCTCAATCCCTCCTTTGAATATCCGACTCCCGCCGCACAAAAAGTCTACATCGTAGACTTTGCGAGGATACAAGATCAGGGTACAATTTGTCAAACGCAACCTTGCTAGATTGGAATCAGATCGTGGCCCGCAGACCTGGAAGACCGCCCGCAGGCACAACCAACATCACTCGAGAGCGCATCTTGACGACCGCGCTGCGCCTGGTAGACGAACGCGGGGTTGAGGCCTTGAGTATGCGCCGCCTGGCCGCCGCGCTGAATGTAGACCCCATGACCATCTACCGCCATCTGCCCGATAAAGCCGCGCTCATGATGGGGTTGGTGGCGTTGGTCTTTGACGAATTGACCATCCCGCCCATGCCGGGATCAAGCTGGCAAGATCAGGTGCGCGCCTTTGCCCATGCCTACCGCGCCCTGGCACGCGCCCACCCTCACCTGCTGGTCTATATAATCACCCATGCCGAGGCCGCGTCCAACGCCGCCCTGGCCGCGGGCGAGTACCTGATGGCCGCGCTGGAAGAGGCCGGGCTGACACCGCGGCGGGCGCTGCTGGCCGCAGACGTAATCGTGGACTTCCTCAATGGCTTCGCCCTGGCGGATTCGTCGGGACGCCTGGGGCAGCCCGGAGAACGCCGCGAGCTATTGGGATTACTGCATGAAGTCCCCGCGCACCAGTACCCTGCCTTACGCCGGGTCTTGGGCGCGCTGGACGAAAGCGAGATGATAAGCGATTTTGATGCGGGGCTGAATGTGATCCTGGCAGGCGTTGAGGCGGCCTTAATGCCCAATCCTGACGCGCACAGATAGAAGAGGAAAAGCCTGTATGGATATTGAACACCTGGTCCACCGCACCCCGGATGTCTCAACCTATCACTTTGCCGACGACGGGACGATCCCCAACAACCCGGTGCTGCCATTGCTGGTCTATGCGGGTGCGCTGCGCCTGCCCGCCGACGACCCTGCCGCCGGGGCGGAAGCCGTCTTTGCCGCCAACCGTTGGGGCCGACGCTGGCGCGATGGCGTCTACCCGTATCACCACTATCACAGCACCGCACACGAAGCGTTGGCTGTCTGCGCGGGGGAGGCGCGCCTGCAATTAGGCGGTGAGCGCGGGGTAAGCCTGACCGTAACGCCCGGCGATGTCTTGGTGCTGCCCGCGGGGTGCGGCCACAAAAACCTGGAATCCAGCGACGATTTTCTGGTCGTCGGCGCATATCCCCACGGGCAGGATTGGGACCTGTGCTATGGGCGATCCGGCGAACGCCCGCGCGTGCTGGACAACATCGCGCGCGTGGCACTGCCCACCACCGACCCTATCTATGGCAGCGACGGGCCGCTCTTGACCTACTGGCACCCTGCGCAGCCCTGATCAGCCGCTACTGAAAGGGCTGCATGGTCCGCACGATCTCTTCAACCAGTTCAAAGTCGCCCATGCCGCTAAAGACCACAGAATAGCCATTGGTGGCCGTGACAAATTCGACCGTTCTGCCCATTGGCCCCTCCACCTCCCAGCGCGTTGCAGGCAGGCCCACGCCCAGCCGCACCTCACGCTCGTTTGAGATGGTGGGGTTGGCCGGGTCCTGCGCCAGTTGATCGCGGCGGGTGGCTGCGGCGTCTGCCGGGCTGGCCGGGGCCATCGGCTGCACCTGGATGTCCAGTTTGGTGCCGTCTTCAGGGATGCCGCCTCTACCCTCTTCCTGCCGCGGCCAGGAGTTGAGGGTCACGGCATAGCCCAGCGGGTTCTGCCGGGTCTCGTCCGAAACGTCGAGCAAGTCCCAACCTGCAGGGTAACGCAGTTCAAAACCCACCGTCTCGTCGCGATAGGTCTCGGCGTCGGCCAGCCAGTCGGGTTCCGGCGTCTCCGGGGTCACTGCATCCGTGTCGGTCATGCTCTCAGTTCTGGTATTAGGTTCGGCCTCTGTCTCCGTCTGCGTGAGGGGTGACGTGGCGGCTGGCTGTCTGACGGGGGCAACGCCGGTACAACCGCTTGCCAACGCCCCAACCAGAACCACCAGCATCAAGAAACGCGTCATCGGTTTCACTCCTTACCATACCTACGCTGCACATGACCCGCGGCCATGCCTACCATGCAGACGCAGCGTAAGGGGAGATAGTTCCGAATCGCCTTATGTCTCGACGCGGCGGTAGACCGAGTAGTTGGCATACGTGCGGCCATCCGGCCCGCGGCCCGACTGGGTGATCGCCATGGACTGCCCATCCGCCGACAGCACGCGCCGCGCATAACCGACGACCTGGCCGCGCAGTTTGGCCGTCGAGTCAAGCGTCTGGGCATCGACCAGAGTATAGTTGATCGTGTCGGCATAGATGGGGTTGTCGGTATAGGGGTGGTCTTGGCCATCGGGCAGGGCATCGACCGTGGTCGCCATCTCCTGGCCGGTGGCTGTCGTCC
>CAZYQJ010000846.1:0-2421 GCA_964649925.1 uncultured Litorilinea sp. | reverse complement strand
ATGACAGAGCTAGCCACCCGCCTGGCGGAAGAGGGCTGGCAGATCACCGTCTACTGTGCCAAGCCCAGTTGGGGCTTGCAGGAGGGAACGGAGAAGGAGGTTCCAAGGCGGATCGTCTATGAAGGGGTTGAGATCGTCCGGGTGCCCACCGTAGGCCGGCAGCAAGGAGGGCTTCTCTCCCGCCTGCTCTTTGCCATCACCTTTGTGTTTGCGGTAGGCTGGGCGGTGGGGCGCAAGCGTGCACACTACTCCTGTCTGGTGGTCACCACCAATCCCCCCTTTCTCGGGCTGGTAAGCTGGCTGTACGCGCGCCTGTTCAAACTACCGTACCTGTTGATCGTCTATGATGTCTACCCGGACATCGCCGTGCGGCTGGGCGTCCTCTCGCCGGGGTCGTGGCTGGCTAAAGCCTGGGAATGGATGACGCGGCTGATCTTGCGCGGCGCGTCCGTGGTGGTCGTCATTGGTCGTGACATGGCGCAGGTGGTCAAGCGCAAGATGCCGCGGCATCTGCATGAACGGATCACCCTGATCCCCAACTGGTCGGACGAGCGGCGCGTGACCATTGTGCCCAGGGAGAAGAACCGTTTCCGTCAGGAGCATCATCTCGACGGCGCGTTTGTGGTGCAGTATGCAGGCAGAATGGGGCGCACGCACAACCTGGAACCGTTGATCGAAGCCGCCCGTTTAATGGAAGGCAGCCACGTCGTTTTTCAGTTCATTGGGGAAGGGGCAAAGCGGCAGAAGCTAGAGCAACTGGCCGCGGGCTATGCCCTTACCAATGTTCAGTTTTTGCCCTACCAGCCGATGGATCGCTTGGCGGAGATGTTGTCTGCGGCGGACTTGGCGGTTGTCTGTCTGGAGAGCCATTTCACAGGTCTGAGCGTACCCAGCAAGACCTATGGCGTGATCGCCAGCGGGACACCGATTCTGGGCTTTTTAGATCCCGAAAGTGAGATTGGCCAGATGATTATCGAAACAGGGGCTGGTCTGGTGTTGTGCGACCCGACCGCCGAAGAAATCGCGGCGGCGCTCCAAGAGTTGCTCGATCATCCGGAGAAGCGGGAGATAATGGCGGAAGCCGGGCGGCAAGCGTTTTTGGAGAAGTACACGCTGACCCGGGCTGCACTCGCCTATGATAAAGCCTTGCTTTCTTTACAGACATGATGAGACAACAGCCAACTAGGCGTAGCGTTATCCAACAGGCACACAAGGCGCACTTGGTATTAGCGCCAGATGCGCGGGCAAAGACATTCATCATCCCTACATGGTGGTCACCAAACATTGGTAATGCCTTTTTCGCACTGGGTATCCAACATGCGCTGTCTGCCAGTGTGCCGAATGCACAGGTGTGTCTATTGAGCGATCAGGCAGCGTATTTGAACCTACTTCCAGGGGCTTCCTACCGTCGTGAGCCGAAGAACAGTTTGGCGTTCCTGGACCATGTCCGGCCAGATTACATGGTACTGTCCGGCAGCCTCTTGACCGAGCAGTTTCCATCCGTCTGGGAGAGGACGCTGGCGCGGCTGACGGACGCTGGGACCAAACTGCTCCTGATCGGCGTCGGTTACTACGACTACAGCGACGCCGAACGTGAAGTCTGCCGGGCATTGTTGGAACGGTACCGGCCCTATGTTCTGATCTCGCGTGACCGGCGAACCTATGAAGATCTGAGGGATATAGCGGACTATGCCTATGATGGACTCGACGGCGCGTACTTCCTCCCCGATGTGTATCAGCCCGTGCCTACGAGCCTGCCCCCCTATATCGTCATCAACTTCGACAAGATCCCTGAGCCGGTCCTAAGCATTGGCCCTGCCCATAGGGACCGGCTGCAACCTGGTTATCGGAGGCATACAGGTGGGTGGTTGCGTACGTTTGAATTCCAGGGACAGCGTTGGCAAGTGAGTTTTCCGCGTGTACGGTATGCCGCAGCCTCATACCTATCGAAGGCGTTTGGGCATGTAATGGGGCCGCTCGGCCTCTACGGCAGCAAGCAATCTAGCGTCGGGGACTATACAATCGTAAGAACCGATCATCAGATGAATCCGCTGATTCACTCCCGGATCTTTCGAGGGCCAAACGCTTTTGTCGGTGATCTGCCGTACAGCTATCTGAACTTGTACAGCCAGACACAGCTTACCCTGTCCGACCGTATCCATGCTGTGCTGGCGACGCTCGCCTACGGTAGACCGGCGATGCTCTTCTCGAAGAGCAACCGGGCGCACATCCTGGAGAGGCTGGGCGCTGGAGAGGTGACCAGGCATCCAGTAACGCTTGACCTAGATAGACTTGAGTACGAAAAGCAGTCTCAACTTGCGTTCCTGAGATCGGTGCCCTTCTAAATCATCGCTACGTTAGCAAGAATGGTCGACATCGGGTTTCCCTTGCCTGTTGCTAAGGGAGCCTGGCGTCGACCAT
>CAZYQJ010000845.1:0-2428 GCA_964649925.1 uncultured Litorilinea sp. | reverse complement strand
GGGATCGATGTGGGGGCCAAAGCCGAAATCCATGCGCTGATGAGCCGGTTGGCGCAGGCGGGCATGGGGATCATCATGATCTCATCTGAACTGCCGGAGGTGCTTGGCATGAGTGACCGCATTCTGGTGATGCATGAAGGCCGCGTGGCCGCGATCCTCGACCGCGACGAGGCAACCCAGGAGCGGATCATGGCCTACGCCAGCGGGCAGACGCGCCAGCCAGTCGAGGAACTTGCCATTGCAGAGAAAGGAAGCGTGCCGTGAGCGATGCCGCAGCCACACCCGTCAAAGTGTACCGGCGTGAGAGGCGCACCTGGCAAGAGGCATTGCGCAGCCAGGAGTTTGGAGTCTTTCTGATCTTGCTGGCGATGGGTCTCTTTCTCACGATCCGCACCGATACCTTTCTCACCAGCACGAATATCTTCAATATCCTGCGATCGTTTTCGTGGATCGCGATCAGTGCGTTTGGGCAGTGCATGGTGATCATCACGGGGGGGATTGACCTGTCGGTCGGGTCGGTGATGGCGCTATCCGGGCTGGCCGCGGCCATGCTGATGGTGGCCGGGGTCAGCGTGCCGCTGGCCGTGCTGGGCGGGTTGGCGACCGGCGCGCTCGTCGGCCTCTTTAATGGGCTGATGATCAGTAAGGCCAAACTGCCCCCGTTTATCGCCACCCTCGGCACGTTGTTGATGGCGCGCGGTATCACCACCGGGTTGACCGCAGGCCAGCCGGTGCGCGGGCTTCCGCCTGCCTTTCTCACGCTGGGGCAGTATGACATTCCGGTGGGCAATGTCGGCGTGCCGCTGCCGCTGGTCGTGATGCTGGTCTTGGCGGTGCTTACCGCGGTTTTTTTGAACCGCACCGTGTGGGGCTACCGCATCTATGCCCTGGGCGGCAACGAGGTGGCCGCAGGTCTCTCCGGCATTAACACCGACCGCATCAAGATTATGGTCTATACGCTCTGTTCCTTTCTCACCAGCATCGGCGGCATCTTGATGACGGCCAGGCTGGGCGTGGCCGCCCCCACAGCCGCGCAGGGGTATGAACTGGACGTGATTGCCGCAGCGGTCGTGGGCGGCACGAGCTTGAGCGGTGGGGAAGGAACCATCCTCGGCGTGCTGATCGGCGCGGCGATCATGCAGGTGTTACGCAATGGGCTGGTGCTGACGGGCGTATCCGCCTACTGGCTCCAGGCGGTACAGGGGTTGGTCATCGTGCTGGCGATCATGCTCGACCAACTTCGCAAACGCCGGTAAGAAACAGATATTCAACAGAAGCCATTTAGCAAAAGCTGTTAAGCAAAAGGAGAAGCTTGTGCAGTTGTTGAAGGGGAGGGTTGCCCTGGTGACTGGCGCCTCGCGCGGGATTGGCCGCGGCATTGCCGAGGTCTTTGCCGCGGCTGGGGCAAACGTCGTGATCAACTATCGCACGCACGCCGACGAGGCCGCCGCGGTGGCCGCCACGGTGGAGTCGCACGGCGGGCGGGCGTTGACCTGGCAGGCGGATGTGGCCGACCGAGACGCCCAGGCGCGCATGTTTGAGGCGGCTGTGACAGAGTTTGGGCGGATCGACATCGCCGTGGCGAATGCCGCCTACTCGATCCGTGAACCGGTGATTGAGGCCAAATGGGAACATGTGCTGCGGACGCTGGAAGTGACCCAGTTTGGCGTCTTTCATACCTGCCAGTTTGCCGCCCAACAGATGGTCAAACAGCCGCCGCAGGGCACGCGCAGCGCGGGCAGGATCATCGTGATCAGTTCGATCCATGAGGAACTCGGCTTCCCCAACTCGGCGGCCTATAACATGGCAAAGGCTGCGGTCAATCACCTGGTGCGGACAATGGCCGCCGAGTTAGCGCCCTACCGCATCAACGTCAACGTGATCAACCCCGGCTGGATCGATACCCCTGGCGAACGCGTCTTTGCCACAGAGGAGGAACTGCGCGCAGGCGCACAACGGATCCCCTGGAAACGGCTGGGGACGGCAGAGGAGATCGGCCAGGCTGCGCTCTATTTGGCGAGCGATGCCGCCGACTATGTGACGGGCAGCACGCTGCGCATCGACGGCGGCTTTATGACCGGGTTGACGCTGCCGTCTGCAGATGAATAGCCAAACGCTATAGTTCAGAAAAGCCTGGGCGCGCGCTGTTGGACCCAGGCTTTTTTGTATGTTTGCGTCCAGAGACGATTTTCGCTAGAATGTTGCCACTCTGAACACGGTTGAAGCTGTCGTTGTAGGACCGGATAGAGGCATCAAGCCGCATAGACGGATACAACGCAGCGACTCCTCACGCTCGCAACCAGGCACGCGAGTGATTTATTGCCGTGTTTGCCACAACCCGATTGGACATCGCCTCTCACATCTATGGCAATGTGGTTAGCCGTGTGCGCCATGGGATAAGCTACTAAGTCACCGGTTGAACGGTTGT
>CAZYQJ010000844.1:0-2430 GCA_964649925.1 uncultured Litorilinea sp. | reverse complement strand
CGATCGGCGATCAGCAGGGAGATGGGCAGGCGTGATCAAACAGCGATCAGTGCCTCTCCTGCCCCATTCCCTTTCTGCTTCTGCGCTGACGACTGACAACTGGCTACTGACAACTGCCTTCATAAAGGATACCTGTAGATGAGCGCTGCCACGGAATATCGCTATAACCGCCTGACGTGGGCGGAGATGAATGAGGCCATTGCCATGCAAAAGGTGGTGCTGCTGCCCACCGGGTCGACGGAACAGCATGGCAGGCATTTGCCGCTGGATGTGGATGTCTTTCTGGCCGAGTCGGTCTGCCTGGAAGTGGGCCGCCGCGCCCCCGATAAGGTGCTGGTGCTGCCGCCGATCTCGTATGGGCTGAACATGCATCACATCGACTTCCCCGGCACGATCCACATTGAGCCGGAGGTCTTTATTGCCTATTGTCTTAACATCACCAAGAGCGTGGCCTATCATGGCTTTAAGAAAATCCTGCTGGTCAATGGGCACGGGTCGAACACGCCCTTGATTGACCTGGTGGCGCGTAAGACGGTGTTGGAGACACAATCGCTCTGCGCGGCGCTGACCTACATCAGCCTGGCGATGGAGGCATTTAACCAGGTAAAGGATACGCCGGTGATGGCGCATGCCGACGAGTTCGAGACGTCGCTCTACCTGCATCTCGCGCCCGAACGTGTGCAGATGGACAAGGCAGGCCACGGCGATGATGTGGCTGGCAAGTACATGAGTTCGGACAGCATGTATACCTATCCGGTGCGCTTCAACGACTTTTGGGGCCGCTGGACCCAGTTGGGCGTCCACGGCGATGCGCGCACGGCCACGGCGGAAAAGGGCAAGGTGATCTTTGAGGCCGCGGTCGGCGGGCTGTTGGAGATCGTGGACGAGTGGCAGCAGTGGCCGATTGCCGACCGTTCTGATCAGCACACGCAGCCGGTACAGTCTCATATCCGCTGGTAGGAGCAGATGGATTCCAGCACGCCCTTGGCGCTGCGCGACGTAGCGGAGTCGCCCTCCCTGCTGACTTGGCAGGTGACGCTGCCAGCGGGCGAAGTGGTCACCGTGCGGCCGCTGGCAGCGCAGGATGTGTATGCGCTTGCGAGTTTTTTAGACGGGCTGTCGAGCGAGACTCGATATTTCTGGTATCTCGCGTCCTATGACCTGGCGCAAGCGCAGGCGATGTGCGACGCAATCGCACGTTACGACAAATTGCGCTTCGTCGTCCAAGAGACAGGGTCTCAGGGCGCGATTATAGGGCTGCTGGAGTTTAGCTTCGACCTTACAGATGATGACCGGCGGCGCTATGCTGGCTACGGCATCGACCTGGTCGATGGGCGCGACTGCCGCTTTGGCCCCTGCCTGGCGGATGCATACCAGGGCAAGGGAGCCGCGGCTGCGATCTTCCCGCACATGGTCGAGGTTGCCAGCCGTTTTGGGCAGCGGCGCATTCTCCTTTGGGGAGGCGTGCTTGAAGACAACCGGCGCGCCATTCGCTTTTATGAAAAGATGGGCTTCCAGCGTGCGGGCGCGTTCGTCGATGCCGATGGCCTTGCCTTCCAGGATATGCTATATGTGATTGACCTTTAATTTGTTGACCGTTGTTGAGAGACCAAAGCAAAGGATTAGCCAGAGTCATGACAGAGCTAGCTATTCGCGGCGGCACGCCAGTCCGCACGGAGCCATGGCCGCGCTGGCCGCAGTGGGGTGAGGCGGAGGCACAGCGGGTACAGGCTGTGTTGGAGTCGGGCGTCTGGGGTGGATTTAACCCGGCAGTGAAGGAATTTGAGGCGCGCTTTGCCGAACGCCACCAGGCCAAACACTGTATTACCGCGGTCAACGGCACGCTGACGCTGGAGGCAGCGTTGCGCGTGGTGGGCGTAGGGCCGGGTGACGAGGTGATCGTTCCCCCCTATACCTTTATCGCCACGGCCAATGCGGTGCGGCTGGTAGGGGCGACGCCGGTCTTTGTCGATATCGAGCCGGACACCTACAACCTGGATATTGACCGGATGGCGGAAGCGATCACCCCCAAGACAAAGGCGGTGATCCCGGTGCACTTTGCCGGGCTGCCGGTGGACATGGACCGGCTGATGCCACTGGCGCGCGCACACGGGCTGGCGGTGATCGAGGACGCGGCCCACGCCCACGGTTCCACCTGGAAGGGCACGCCGATGGGCACACTGGGCGACATCGGCTCCTTTAGCTTGCAGGCCAGCAAGAACTTGACCGCGGGCGAAGGGGGTATCCTCATCACGAATGACGACGACCTGGCGGCCAAGTTGTGGAGCTTTGCGAATCAAGGGCGTTCGCCCGAGGGGGCGTGGTATGAACATGGCATGTTGGGCAGCAACCTGCGCATGACGGGCTGGCAGGCTGGGCTGCTCCTGGCGCAGATGGACCGCTTTGACGAACAACTGGCGCGGCGGCAGG
>CAZYQJ010000843.1:0-2438 GCA_964649925.1 uncultured Litorilinea sp. | reverse complement strand
CGTCCCTCTCCTACGCTGCCTGGAGCACTGCGCGCCCCAATAACGACTTCGCCACCATGCGGCCCATCCTGGAAAAGACGCTCGACCTCAGCCGCCGCTATGCGGACTTCTTCCCTGGCTACGCCCACATCGCCGACCCGCTGATCGACGACTCGGACGAGGGCATGACCGTCGCCACCATCCGCCCGCTCTTTGAGGAGTTGCGCCAGTTCCTTACCCCCCTAGTCCAGGCCATCACCGCCAAGCCCTTGACCGACGCAAGCTGTCTGCACCAGCACTACCCCGAAGAATCGCAACGCATCTTTGGCGAATCTGTCATCCAGGATTTCGGCTATGATTTTTCGCGCGGGCGCCAGGACAAGACGCTGCACCCGTTTATGACCCGCTTCTCCTGGGGCGATTGTCGCATCACCACCCGCTTCGACGAGGAATATCTGGCCTCGGGCCTCTTCAGCACCTTCCACGAAGCAGGCCATGCCTTTTATGAGATGGGTACAGACCCCGCGCATGATGGACTTCCGCTCGGCGACGGCGCATCCTCCGGCGCGCATGAGAGCCAATCCCGTCTATGGGAAAACATCGTGGGGCGCAGCCTCGGCTTCTGGAAGCACTACTATCCCAAACTCCAGGAGACCTTCCCCGACCAACTCGGCCAGGTCACGCTGGACACCTTTTACCGCGCCATCAACAAGGTGGAGCCATCGCTGATCCGCGTGGAAGCCGACGAAGTCACCTACAACCTACACGTCATCATCCGCTTCGAATTGGAACTCGACCTGCTCGAAGGCAAGCTCACCATCGCTGAACTGCCGGAGGCGTGGCGCGCCCGCTATCAAGAATATCTCGGCGTCCAATCGCCCGATGACCGCGATGGCGTGCTGCAGGATGTGCATTGGTATGGCGGGTTGATCGGCGGCGCGTTCCAGGGCTACACCTTGGGGAATATCCTCTGCGGCCAGTTCTACGCCGCCGCGCTCAAGGCGCACCCGGAGATTCCGGAGGAGATCGAACAGGGCCGCTTCGACACCCTGCACGGCTGGCTGCGTGACAACATCTACCGCCACGGCAGCAAATACCTGACCAACGACCTGGTCAAGCAGGTGACCGGCTCACCCATCCAGCTAGCGCCCTATCAGGAGTATCTCACGGCCAAGTACGGCGCGCTGTACGATCTCTAGACGGGTCGCCTCCAAACAACGGGCCGGTGCAGTGGCTGCACCGGCCCGGTCTCTCTTGACGCGTGTTGAGCCTAGAGGTTGAAGCGGATGTTGAGGATGTCGCCGTCCTGCACTATATACTCCTTCCCCTCCAGCCGCAGCTTGCCGTGCTTGCGCGCCTCCGCCATGCTGCCCAATTCCATCAGATCGTCATAGGCAATCGTTTCGGCGCGGATAAAGCCCTTTTGCAGATCCGTGTGGATCACGCCCGCAGCGTCCGGGGCATGGGTGCCGCGCTTCACTGTCCAGGCGCGCACCTCGTCTTCGTCCACTGTGAAGAAGCTCTCCAGCCCCAGCATGTCATAACAAAAGCGGATCGCCCGGTTGAGGCCCGGTTCGCTGATGCCAAAGCCGGTCAAAAACTCGGCGGCCTCGTCCGGGTCCATCTGCGCGATCTCAGCCTCCAGCTTGCCGCGCAGCATCATCGTCCGCTCGTCCAGCAGGTCGGCAAACTGCGACTCGTCGGCGTCATCCCCGGCGTTGACCACCCGCAGCAGCGGCTTGAGCGAGAGCAGCCCATAGCCGCCCAGCATCTTGCGCTCATCGTCGCTGATCGCGACATCGCGCAGCGGCACTTCCTTGTCCAGTTCAGCCATCAAGCGCTGCAGCAGTTCCTCCTCGGTCGCCATGTATTTGCGCTCTTCCGGCGTGCCGCGGTGCTTCATTCCGTGCAGCCGCTCCAGCCGCCGGTCGATGATGGTCATGTCGTTGAGGATCAACTCGCTCTCCATGATCATCAGGTCGCGCGCCGGGTCCACGGTGTCCTCTGGGTGCGGCACCGACTCATCCTCAAAGGCGCGCACCACCAGCAGCAGCGCTTCATTGGCCGCGATGGCGTTGAGCAGCGGCCCGCTGATCCCCGTCTTACCGGCCCCCTTTCCCAGCCCTGCAATATCATTGTAAGTGACCTGAGCATAGATCGTGCGCCTGGGCTGGAACATCGCCGACAGCCGGTCTACCCGCTCATCAGGTACATCTACTACCGCAGTATGCACCTCAAGCTGCCCGCTGGAAAAAGCAGCCGTGGCGGTCTCGCTGCGCGTCAGCGCGTTAAATATCGTCGTCTTGCCGCTATTGGGCAGACCGATGATACCGATCTCCATTGTTATGTCAACCTCGTTTTGGATGTATCTTGATCTGCGCTAGACTTCACGCCTGCCGTGCAGCCCGTCAAAGGCCAGCGCCACCGCGCCCAATAGCCCCACGTCATCACCCAGCGCT
>CAZYQJ010000842.1:0-2443 GCA_964649925.1 uncultured Litorilinea sp. | reverse complement strand
AGCCGCTCCGCCAACCCCGGCTCGGTGAGGATGCGGCGCACGGCGTCAGCCATGGCATCGGGGTCGTTGGGCGGAACAAGCAAGGCATCCTGCTCATGATCCAACAAATAGGGGATTCCTCCCACATTGGTGCTGACTACACATAGCCCACACGCCATGGCTTCGATCACACTGACGGGAGTGTTGTCCACATACGCTGTGTTCAAGAAGATGTCACCACGCTGCAACCAAGCAGGTACTTCCTCTTTGGGTACTCCGCCGATGTATGATACGTGCGCTTGCAGGTTGTTGTCAGCCACAAAATGCTGAAGAGCTCCAAACGCTCCATCTCCCTTGTCCGGCCCGACCATGGTTAGATGTACGTCGGGCCAGTTGTGACGCAGTCGATCCACAACCTGAGCGGCCAACACAGGATTGTAGATACGATGGAAAGCACGCAGCCAGATCAGGCGCGGTTGGGCCGGCTGAGTGGACACCCCAGGTTGATAGCGGCTGAGATCGAGGGCATTGGGTAGCAAAATTATGTCGGTACGGTAGGGGGTCATTTGTTCCTGCAGATAACGCGACGGCGTGGTGACTACTGCAGCGCGAGACAACAGCCGTCGAACACGCCCCGGCCAGCGTCGGGCAAAGGCGGGCAGATTGCCGCCGTGCAGCGTGAGAATGTATGGCTTCCCCAGCAGACGCAATATCCCCGCTACTGCTTCGGCCCACAGAAAAGCCGGGCCGCTGAAAACGTCGATTTGAGCGACGTCGTAGCGCTTGCGGGTGCGCCAGGCGGTGAGGCACATGTCAAGGGCACGAACCAGGCGATTGGAGCAAGAGGATGCAGTCGTGACGCTCCACCCCAGATCTTGCAGCTTCGAGACTAGCTGAGGTGTGTAGCCACCGTATTTCTGGTTCGAGACAGAAAACCAGTTGCTGATGAAGAGGACTGCTTTATAATTGCCAGCCATTAACCGTCGGTTGTGTTGTTAGCAAACGGTGCATTCCCTTTGCCCCATTGCTCGATCTGATTGATAAGCTCTGCCCCCCTGGTCTCCAGTGTGTTCTGGTAAGCCAGTTCACTGCCTGCCGAGATTAGTCTCTTGCGCATAGAAGGGGCGTGAAGCAATCGTGAGATCGCTTCTACTAAGGCTATGTTGTTTCGAGGCTCGACAAGAAAAGCCGTTCGTTGATCCTCTAAGAAGTGCGGTATCGACCCCACCCGTGTGGCCACCACTGGCAGACCGTGCGCCATCGCCTCCCAGATGGTGCGCGGGAAGCCTTCAAAGCTGGAAGTGGAGGCAATCACATAAATGTCCGCCCGCTTGTAGTATTCGAAAAGCTCTGGCCCGACAGGTTTGTAGCCATGGTAGAACACGCGGTCACGGATTCCTCTTTCCTGCGCCAGCGCCTGTATCTCTTCCAGAATGGGATCGCCCTTCTGGAGCCAGCCGACCAGGTCGAGTACGACATCTTCACCCCGTTCTACCAGCAGGGCCAGCGCTTCGACTATATGCAGCAACCCTTTGCCGCGATCCATACGCCCGGTATAGAGCAGGCGTACAGGACGCTGCGTGCAGGTGTTATCGCGATCGTAGAAATCGGCGGAGGTCAGCGTGGTGGTGCGTGTCTCAACCAAGTTTGGCACGAAGGGACGAAGCTCGTTATAAAGCTTGCGGCTGTTGACAAAGGTCAACGAGCGCCGGGCAACCTTCATTTGCTGGTGATGATTCCAGCGCGCCCAGAGCCGGATCGCCTCTTTGCGCCAACGCGGCTGTGGCAAATCGCCAATTCCCGCCAGGTAGTCACCTACCAGCAGCAAACTGATCGGCAGGTCTCCCACAGCATCCGCGACTATCGGCAGCAGAGGCGAAGGTCCCCGGATAAGTAAAGCGTCCAGTTGCGAGCGCCAGGGTCTGATGAGGCGCGCGACTTTCCTGGCTCCTAGCATACGGCGGGGTACCGACGTGTGCGGACCAATGTCAACCCACACCACGTTATCGCTCTCGATAGTGTAGTCCAGGGGCGAGGTGTCGGTAGGTGCGGGCGAATGCAGAAAGCAAACGAGTTGTTCACAGTGATGCGCCAGGCTGTCAAGGAAGCGTCCCTGGTAGCCCGGCGTGCGCAGTCTACCATCCGCGTCGCGCACCATGGGAATGTGGTAGTGGAAGCCAAGACGTAGGGTCATCACTCAATCAGACGCCGGTTTGAGGTCTTGTATAGCAAGACGTGCCGCAGCTAACGCCAAGCCCGCGTGGAACCACGCAAACGAATAGGGCAGATCAATAAAGAAGAGGTGTACAGTGAGCGCCAACGCGCCCAGACCGAAACCAAATGCCAGAAACACTGTTTCGTTGGACAACTGAGCGCCCAGTGCGCGCCAGATGACGAACAGGGGCAGCAGAAATGCGGCCATCGCCAGCGCAGTACCCACAACGCCGAAATCAACCAGATAGAT
>CAZYQJ010000841.1:0-2470 GCA_964649925.1 uncultured Litorilinea sp. | reverse complement strand
TGTCTATCGTCTGGAGGGGGATCACCGCGACCACGCCGATCAGGGCCATCAGCAGCAGCCACAGCAAAATGGCTATGATGCGGTTAAAGGTCGTCATAGGCGGGCTATCATCCACTCCTGCTATCGGCCTGTGCCATTACTACGCTGATTATACACGATGCACGGATGGGGCGCGAACGGGTGTAATCCCAAACCAGGGTACGGCCCAACTGATCAGGATCAACATCCCGCCAATCCCGCTGAGGACCCACCCCTGCCGCCAGCCGCTGGGCCAGTAGCGAAAGACCACCTCATGCTCGCCCGCAGGCACCATCACGCCGCGCATCAACACATTCGTGCGATAGATGGGCGCGGGTTCTCCGTCCACCGTCGCCACCCAGCCGGGATAATCGGTATCGGCCAAGACCAGCAGCGCCGGATCCTGGCTGCGCGTGCGGATCGTCACCGCTTCGGGCGCGTACTGCTCGATGGTCGCGCTGTCCGCTGCCGCAGGGGAGGATGCAAAGGCGGGCAGCCCTTCCACCACGGCGGCGCGGGCCGGGTCAAAGGATCGATCGCGCACTAACGCCAGCGCGTGCGCGGCATCCGCCGCGGCGATGGCCTCATGGACGAGATAGGCACGCGGCAGCACATCCAGGTTTTCATAGATTTTGACGTCGCCGCTGTGGACCAGCCGGAAATGGCCGCGGTCGCTGGGCAGCAGCGCGGCAAACATGCCGGTGCGTTCATCCACCAGGGTGGCGGCCTGGATGACCAGGGGCGCGGGCGCATCCTGCCAGGTGACTGTGATCGTGGTGGGGCGCATGGGCGCGGGCAGCGGCACCTCGACCCGGTATTCCTGCCGCCCGCCTTCTACATCGCGATAGGCGACCACAGCCCCCGACGCCGCGGCGAGGGGGCTGTCCAGCGCAGGGTCGGCCAAGTGCGCGCCCGGCTGGTCGCCTGCGGTCAGCGTAAAATCCGCCTCAGTGGCACCGTCGCTTACACGCACCGACCCGACCCCCTGATTGCCGCCACTCAGGGCCGCGGCCTCGCTGTCCACATAGCCGATCAGGTGCAGGTGGGTGGCAGGAAAGGCAGCCGGGATGTCGAGGCTGGTCTGCGGGGTGTCGGCATCCAGCCGCGCGCCGATTTGCCGGTCATAGTAGACATCTTCAAACCACAGATCGCGCACCTTATCGGTGATCACATACTGCACGTTGAACAGCGCCAGCAGTTCGGCGGGCGGCACAGCCGTCAGCTGTTCGCGCAGCCGCCCGTCGGGAACCAATTCGTCCTCCGGGACAAAGAGGGTGAGCAGGTCCAGATAGCGGCGCAGCGGCAGCACGCCCCCGTCAAACCCGTCCACACCAGGCACACGCCACAACAGCGCTAGGTTGGGGGCCAAAATCTCCTGGGATTTGAGCGCAGTCACCAGTTCGGCAAAGGCCGCTGCATCCAGCGGCGCGCCTGTCCCTTCGACCAGGATACGCCGGTAGTCGCCCATATCGCCGGGATCAAAGGTAATGGTGCTCATGCTCAGAAAGCGGCCTGCCGCGGCGGGATGGAGGTGGGCGCGTACAGGGTCGGTGAGCAGGTGGGCCGGGGCCGTCCGCAGGTCATAGACGGCCTGGAGCGCAGTGGGGTGGGCATGGGGCAGCGCCTGGGCAGCCAGGATCAACTCCACGCCGACCAGCGTCATGCCTGCGGCCAGCAGCGCGGGGACGCGGCGGCCCATCCAGCGGCGGCGCAGGTCGTCTACGCCCACCCCGGCCAGGATCGCCATGCCCAACGTGTAGAGCATCATCCAGCGTGCGGGCGCGCGGAAGAGGTCAAAGCCAGGCAAAGCCCAATAGAGCAGATAGTAAACCGGGTTCCAGCGTCCCAGGGCCAGGAAAAATCCCAGCCCGGCCAGCAGCAGGCCCGCGCTGCGGCCAGCCCCGCGACCCTGCCATGCCCCCCATGCAGCCAACGCCAACCCCAACAGCCCCACGTAGGAGACATATTCGCTGTAGCCCGGCGTGTCAAAGACCACACCCAAATCGGCCAGCCCATAGGAAGGGAACAGCGTCCAGGGCAGGTGCAGCGGCTTGAGGCTAAAACTGCTCGCTTCGACATAGGAGAGACCCCCGCTGCGCAGCCCCAGCGCGCTGAGTTCCAGCGTCGGGATCAACTGTGCGCCGCTGGCGATTAGCCCCATCGCCGCGCCCAGCGTATAGACGCCCAATCGCGGCAGCACCGAGGCCACACGGGTGCGCAGCGGTTCACGCCAGGGCCAGACCAGCGGCCAGACCGTCCACACGCCGACGCCCGCCAGGTTGATAAAGAGAGTCTGGGTGTGACCTGCCAGAAACATCAACGCCACCAGCAGCCCAAACTCGGCGGCGCGGCGCAGCGCAGTACGCCACCCGTTCGCGCCCACGCCCGCCAGCACAAACAGCGCCCAGGGCAGCCAGGCCGCGCCGTTCATCTGGTTGATGTGGCCGATCAG
>CAZYQJ010000840.1:0-2473 GCA_964649925.1 uncultured Litorilinea sp. | reverse complement strand
TTTCGAGGAACCATCGCTGTCCCCTTTATCAACCGGAGGAAAGTCATGAGTGTGGTTTTACAAGCTGCCCCCTCTGAATCTGAAGAGCAGCAGCTATCGATCAACGACTTCAACATCGACGTTGCCACGGTCAACGGATCTGGCAGCCAGACCAGTAACCCGGTCTTGATTCGCTCGCTATTCAAGATGGGCATCCCTGTCACCGGCAAAAACTTCTTCCCCAGCAACATCCAGGGAATGCCGACTTGGTACAATGTTCGCCTCAGTCGCGATGGGTATTTGGCCCGGCGCGATGGAGTTGAAGTCGTTGTCTGTATGAACCCGGCCACCGTCGCCGACGATATGCAGAAAGTCTCCCCTGGTGGCATCATCCTCTATGATGACGCCCTACCAGTCGCCGCCCGGCGCAAAGATGTCACCTACTTCCCCATGCCGGTCAAGCAGTTGGTCAAAGAGGCCAACCTGCCCTTCAATCTGCGGGACTATGTTGCTAACATGGTCTACGTCGGTTTCCTGGCCTATCTGCTCGACATCGAGTTGGATGAGGTGCACGCCGCGCTGGAGTGGAACTTTGGTGGCAAACGCAAGCCCATCGAACTCAACTATGATATGGTCATGCGCGCCTACAACTGGGCTGCCGAACACGTAATCAACAACCAGCCATTCCGCGTAGAGCGCATGAGCGGGTTTAATGAAGACAAAATTCTGGTGGACGGCAACACAGCCGCCGCCCTCGGCGCGCTCTACAATGGCGTCAACCTTGTCTCCTGGTATCCCATCACCCCGTCGTCGTCGCTGGCGGATGCCATCAACACCTATGCCCCCAAGCTCCGCACCGACCCGGAGACCGGCAAGGCCACCTATGCCGTCATCCAGGCGGAAGATGAACTGGCCGCCATCGGCATGGTGATCGGCGCCAGTTGGGCCGGGGCGCGTGCCATGACCGCCACTAGCGGCCCGGGCATCAGCCTCATGTCCGAATTTGTCGGGCTGGGCTACTATGCCGAAATCCCTGCCGTCATCTGGGATATCCAACGCATGGGGCCAAGTACCGGCCTGCCGACACGTACTAGCCAGGGCGATATCCTCAGCACCTACTACCTCAGCCACGGCGACACCCGGCACATCATCCTCTTCCCGGCCACGCCGGATGAATGCTTTGACTTCGCCGGGGCCGCCTTTGACCTGGCCGAGCGCTTCCAGACCCCGGTCTTTGTCCTCAGCGACCTCGACCTGGGTATGAACTATTGGATCTCGGACCGGTTCAAGTATCCGGAAAAGCCGCTGGATCGCGGCAAGGTGTTGAGCGAAGCCGACTTGGAAAAGGTCGGTGCAAGCTGGGGCCGCTATAAGGATGTCGACGGTGACGGCGTTCCCTACCGTACCATCCCCGGCACACGCAGCCGCTTCGCCGCCTACTTCACGCGCGGCAGCGGCCATAACGAATACGCCGGATACAGCGAGCGGCCCGACGATTGGGAGAACAACCTGGCCCGCCTGACGCGCAAGTTCGAGACCGCCCGCGACTATGTTCCCGCGCCCGTCGTCGACGAACCCGAAAACGCTAAGGTCGGCATCATCACCATCGGCAGCAATCACCCGGCTGTCGAGGAAGCGCGCGACCGGCTGCGCAGCGAAGGCGTAGAAACCAGCTACTTGCGGCTGCGCGCCCTGCCCCTCTCCCACAATGTTTTCGACTTCCTGAGCAAGTACGAACGTATCTTTGTGGTGGAGAACAACTTTGACGGCCAATTGTTCAAGATCCTGGTCAATGCCCAGCCGACCTCTGCGCCCAAGATGGTGTCGGCGGCCAAATGCAATGGCCTGCCCTTGTCGGCCCGGTGGATCACCGAGGTTGTCCTCGACGACTTGCGCTGATGATTTGCACTGACGTGTTTGTGACCGCTCGATAACCACCCGCCCGCGCGGCGGTTTGATAGATCAAAGGAAGATATGATGGCAACTGTCCAGAAACCTGCACCGGCCCCCCGTGCCCCCAAAGTCAATCTCATTGGGCTGGAGAAGAACGAATATCGTGGCAAGCCCTCGACCCTCTGTAAAGGGTGCGGCCACGACAGCATCAGCCAACGCATCATCAATGCGGTCTGGGAACTTGGTTTGGAGCAGACCCAGGTCGTCAAGTTCAGCGGTATCGGCTGCAGCAGCAAAACCCCGGCCTACTTCCTGGGCTACAGCCACGGCTTCAACGCCGTCCACGGGCGTATGCCCTCAGTGGCGACCGGGGCGATGGTCGCTAACCGCAGCCTCAAAGCGATTGCGGTCAGCGGCGACGGCGATTCGATGTCCATCGGCATCGGCCAGTTCAAACATGCCATGCGCCGCAATGTGCCGCTGGTCTATATCGTCGAAAACAACGGCGTCTATGGGCTGACCAAAGGCCAGTTCAGCGCCACCGCCGACCAGGGTCAACAACTCAAGTACGCAGGCGTCAACGATCTCCCGCCCCTGGATC
>CAZYQJ010000839.1:1596-2484 GCA_964649925.1 uncultured Litorilinea sp. | reverse complement strand
CAATGGACAGGTGGCCGTGGTGACGCGTGACGGGGCCGAGTACTCGGACTTGTCGGGCAAATCACTCTCCAAGTCGGTCACGGCGATTGAGTGGAATCCGATGGCGGCGGAGAAGGGCGAGTTCCGCCACTTCATGCAAAAGGAGATCTTTGAGCAGGGGCGCAGCCTGACCGACACGCTGCGCAACCGGATCGACTTTGCCGAGAACACGATCGAGTTGGACACGCTGAATATGACCGAGGCCCAGGCGCGGGAACTGGACAAGGTGACGATTGTCGCCTGCGGCACAAGCTACTATTCGGGGCTGATTGGCAAGTATTTTATAGAACGGCTGGTGCGGCTGCCCGTGGAAGTGGACTATGCCAGCGAATACCGCTACCGCCAGCCGGTGGTCAGCCCCAAGCAGATGGTGCTGGCGATCACGCAGAGCGGCGAGACGGTGGACACGCTGGCCGCGCTGGAGGAGGGCCGCGATCAGGGTGCGTTCACAGCGGCGATCGTCAACGCGGTGGGCAGTCAGGCGGCGCGCGTCTGTGATGGCGTCATCTATATGCAGGCCGGGCCGGAGATCGGGGTTGCCAGTACCAAGGCCTTTACCGCATCGGTCACGGACTTGCTGCTGCTGGCCCTCTATTTGGGGCAGATGCGCGGCACGTTGGACGATGCCCAGCGCGCCGAGATCATCCATGCCCTGTCGACGCTGCCAGGGCTTGCGGGGCAGCTATTGGAGGACGCCTGGCACGGTGACTTCTACGCTCAACTGGCGGAGGAATTTCACTCGTTCCACAACTTCCTCTATTTGGGCCGCGGGATGCCTTACCCGGTGGCGCGCGACGGTGCGCTCCAACTCAAGGCGAGCAGCTAGATCCACGCCGAGGCGTATCCAGC
>CAZYQJ010000839.1:0-1586 GCA_964649925.1 uncultured Litorilinea sp. | reverse complement strand
TGCAGGGGAGATGAAGCACGGGCCGATCGCGCTGATTGACGCCAACATGCCCACGGTGGTGCTGGCCCCGCGCGATAGCGTCTATGACAAGATGATCAGCCAGGTGGAGCAGGTGAAGGCGCGGCATGGCACGGTGTTGGCTGTGGCGCACGCCGATGACGAATATATTCGCAGCAAGGTAGACCATATCCTGCCCGTGCCGCGCAGCCATGAATTGCTGCAGCCGATCCTGTCGGTGATCCCGCTGCAGGTCTTTGCCTATGAGATGGCGGTGCGCCGCGGCGCGGACGTAGACCAGCCGCGCAATCTGGCAAAGAGCGTGACGGTGGAATAGCCTGTCATCGCAAGGAGTGACTTAAAGAAGGAAGGTGAAGCGCCCCGGTCATACAGCCGGGGCGCTTCTGTTTGATCGGCTTAGTGCGAGTCACGCGGGATGAACGATCCCGATTGCCCCTGCAGGAAGTCGAAGTCTACGCCCTGGTCGGCCTGCTGGACGTGCTCAACGTAGAGGCGTGCATAGCCGCGTTCGGCATAGGGGGTGACGGGGGGAACCCAGGCGGCGCGGCGGCGCGCCAACTCGTCATCGGGCACATCGAGGTGAAGGCGGCGGTTGGGCACGTCGAGTTCGATCATATCGCCGTTTTGCACCAGAGCCAGTGTGCCGCCCGTCGCGGCTTCGGGCGCAACGTGGAGCACGACCGTGCCAAAGGCGGTCCCGCTCATGCGACCGTCGGAGATGCGCACCATGTCACGCACCCCCTGGAGAAGCAGCTTCTGGGGGATGCCCATGTTGCCGACCTCCGGCATGCCGGGGTAGCCCTTGGGGCCGACATTCTTGAGCACCAGCACCGAGCTTGCATCCACGTCCAGGTCGGGGTCGTCAATGCGGGCGTGATACTCTTCGATAGATTCAAAGACGACGGCGCGCCCGCGGTGGCGTAACAGCTCAGGCGACGCTGCTGAGGGCTTGACGATGGCGCCGCGTTCACACAGGTTGCCGCGCAGCACGGCCAGCCCGGCCTCGGTCTGGATGGGGTTATCGATACAGGCGATGACATCCCGGTTGTAGCAGGTCGCACCCGCGGTGTTTTCGGCGACACTTTGGCCGGTGACGGTCAGCGCATCCATATGCAGATAATCTTTCAACTCCTGAATCACGACCGGCAAACCACCCGCATAATAGAAGTCTTCCATCAGGTACTTGCCCGACGGCATGAGGTTAACCAGGAGGGGCATATGGCTGCCCAGCTGGTCGAAATCTTCGAGCGTCAGTTCCACGCCGACGCGCCCGGCAATCGCCAGCAGGTGGAGCAGGAAGTTGCTGGAACCGCCCACCGCAGCGTTGATGCGGATGGCATTATCAAAGGCATTACTTTTGAGAACTTTGGAGAGGTTCAGGTCTTAGCGCACCAACTCGACAATGCGGTTTCCGGCGTAGTGGGCCAGGCGGCGGCGACGCGAGTCGGACGCGGGGATCGCCGCACCGCTGGGCAGGGTGAGGCCCAGGGCTTCGACCATGCAGGCCATGGTCGAAGCGGTGCCCATGGTCATACAGTGACCGTCGCTGCGCGACATGCAGGATTCGG
>CAZYQJ010000838.1:0-2485 GCA_964649925.1 uncultured Litorilinea sp. | reverse complement strand
GCCTGTGGGGGACGGGGCAGGATGTCACCGAACGCTATCGCAACGAGGAGCAGTTGCGGTCAGTGGCCGTTCGCCTGGAGGCCAGTAACCGCGAACTGCAGGATTTTGCCTATATCGCATCGCATGACCTGCAGGAGCCGCTGCGCAAGATCATCGCCTTTAGCGACCGGTTGGCGATGAAGTTCAGCGATAAGCTGGACGAAAGCGGCCAGGACTATTTGCAGCGCATCCAATATGCGGCGCGGCGGATGCAGACCTTAATCGAAGATCTCCTGACGCTGTCGCGGGTGACCACGCGCGGTCAGCCCTTTACGCAAATCAATCTACATGAGGTGGTCGAGGGCGTGGTCAGTGACCTGGAGACGCGCCTAGAGGAAACACAAGGGCGGCTGGAGGTGGGAAATCTGCCTGTGCTGGAGGCCGACCCGCTTCAGATGCGCCAGCTTTTCCAGAACCTAATCGGCAACGCTCTCAAATTCCACAAGCCGGATACGCCGCCGTTCGTCCGTGTGCGGCTTGTGGACGAGGAGCCTGGCAGCCTATCGACGCAGTGGCAAATTGTGGTGGAAGACAACGGGATCGGGTTTGACATGAAATACGCCGACCGCATCTTTCAGCCTTTCCAGCGGCTGCATGGTCGCAGCAGCGAGTATACGGGTACGGGGATGGGGTTAGCCATTTGTCGAAAGATCATCGAACGCCACCGCGGCACCATTTGGGCCGTCAGTAAACCAGGCGAAGGCACACAGTTTTGGATCACCCTGCCCAAGACCCAATTAATCTAGCGATACGTCTGCGGCAGCGACAAGCCAAGCAGCCGTTCGCCCAGTCATCATATGACAGAGGATGATGTGATGCACATGAAACCCATTACGATCCTGATTGCCGAGGACGATCCAGATGACCGATATTTAGCAAGGGAAGCGTTGAGCGAGAGCCGTCTGGCAAACCAGCTTCATTTTGTCGAGGATGGAGAGGAACTCATGGAGTTCTTGCGCCATGAAGGCCGCTTTGCCGATACAAAACCGCCGCGACCGGGGATCATTCTGCTAGACCTCAACATGCCGCGCAAAGATGGGCGTGAGGCACTGCTTGAGATCAAGGCCGACCCGCAACTGCGCCGTATCCCAATCGTCGTCCTGACCACGTCCAAGGCGGAAGAGGATATCCTCCGCAGTTATGATCTGGGCGTCAGTTCGTTTATTGTCAAACCTGTCACTTTTGAAGGGTTGGTGAACTTGATGCAGACGTTGGGCCGTTATTGGTTTGAGATTGTAGAATTACCACCGGAGGATGAACGCGGAAACTGAGACCATAATGCAGGATACCGTCGATCCAACTTTGCGCATCTTATTAATCGAAGACGACGAGGATGATTATATCCTAACCCACGAGTTGATTCGTGAGTTCCGCTGGTCCACCCCGGTGCTGGAGTGGGAAAGTGACTTCGCACGCGCCCTGGATGCTATGGTGTCCGACGCGTATGATGTCTATTTGCTGGATTACCGGCTGGGGCCGCACAGCGGTCTGGACTTGCTGCAAGCCGCCGTGGAGAAGGGCTGTAAAGCGCCGATCATTCTCTTGACCGGCCAGGGCGATCATGAGGTCGACCTGCAGGCGATGGTGGCCGGCGCTGCCGATTATTTGGTCAAGGGGACGCTGGATGCGCCCAATCTGGAGCGCACCATCCGTTATGCGATCCAGCAGCGGCGCATGGTGGCCGAACTCGCCGAAACCCGGATGCGGCTGGCTGAAAGCCGTGAGAACGAACGGCTGCACATGGCGCGCGAACTGCATGATGGCCCGCTGCAGGATCTGATCGGGGCGCGCTTTCATCTCGGCGTCCTGGCCGGGATGATCCAGGATGATCAGGTGCTGGCCTATCTAATGACGGTGCAGGAGGGATTACAGTCGGTGATCAACACGCTGCGCGCGATGTGCGGCAACTTGCGACCTCCAGCGTTGGCCCCCTTTGGGCTTGAAAAAGCTATCCGCGCCCATGCTCAATCTTTCCAAGAGATGTACCCCCATCTTCAGGTAGACTTGGAACTGGACGTCGATAACCAGGCCTTGCCCGAACGGGTTCGTCTGGCGTTGTTCCGTATCTATCAGTCGGCGTTATCCAATGTGGCCCAGCACGCCGAGGCCAACCATATCTGGGTCCAGTTTCGGATGGGCGAACGGCAGGTGGTGTTGCGTGTGGTGGATGATGGCCGCGGGTTTACCGTTCCGGGCAGTTGGCTCGATTTTGCGCGTGAGGGTCATTTCGGCTTCTTGGGCGCGATGGAGCGGGCCGAGTCCATCGGCGGCCAACTGCTTGTTCAGTCAACACCAGACATCGGCACGGAGATCGTCGTCCGCGCACCGCGACCGCCGTACCAGCCCCATGATTCAAATCATCCTAAAATTGAAGAAGCATAGCGGTCGCCGCAAGCAGGGGGGACTATGAGCGAGATTCGTGTGTTGCTGGTGGATGACCACCCCA